>NZ_FXYI02000094.1:0-14030 GCF_900184915.1 Clostridium sp. HV4-5-A1G
ATATTATAAATAATTTTAAGGGGAATAGTATGTTTTCCATTAAAAATAAATTAGGATCCAATTTGAAATCATCAATAGATAAAAATTTATATAAAAACTATAGGATAATATTACAATATACTTCACTTCCAGAGACTATAGAAAAAAAAATAAAAATATACAAAGGAAAATTACTTCATGTTATACCAATTATAAATTGTATAAGTGCCATCTTAACACCTAATGCCATAAATAGACTAATAGAATTACCACAGGTAAGACATATAGAAGATGATTGTCTCGCTCTATTATGTGCTGGCAAAAGTGTACTTGTTTCAAATGGTATAATATCTGGAGAAAAGTATCGTCTTACGGGAAAAGGCATATGTATAGGCATAGTGGATTCAGGTGTCTATCCCCATCCTGATCTTTTAAGACCTAAAAATAAAATCAAAAAATTTATAGACTTAATAAAAGGATATAAACATCCCTACGATGACAATGGGCACGGAACTTTTATGAGTGGAATCATATGTGGAAATGGAAATGAATCCGGTGGAATATATAGGGGTGTTGCCGAAAACAGCAATATTTATTCAATAAAGGCTTTCAATGCCCTCGGAAAGGGACTAGTATCAGATATCTTATTTTCTATTCAGCTTCTTCTAAATGATAGTGAAAATGAAAACATAAAGATAATTTGCCTCCCTTTTGAATTATGTGCAAATAATAATTTTATATTATCTCTATTTGAAAAAGCTTTTCAGATAGCAGTAAAAATGAATATAACTGTTATAGTGCCTTCAGGCCACTGCGGCAACCTTCAGGGAAGCATAAGAGGTATAGCTATTCTTGATAACTGCATAACAGTATCTGGTATAGATACAAGTGCTAATATAATTAAACCTTATGAATATTCTTCCTGCGGACCTGTAGATAAAATCGGAAAACCTGATTTAACCGCTGCTTGTGTAAATATATGTTCCATAAATTCCAGCCCAGAATATATATCAGAAAGAAATGGAATGAAAATATATCCAAAACCTTTGGGAAATCCCTATACTTGTTATACAGGTACTTCTTGTTCAGCAGCATACGTAAGCGGTATATGTGCTCTCCTGTACGAAAACAATCCTGATCTCACTTTTAATGATTTAATGTCACTTCTTAAAATATCTTGTGATCTTTTAAATATTCCTAAATGGTATCAAGGTGCCGGTACAATAAATATAAATAAATTGCTTCCTTAAACAATATTAAAACCTTAATGTTCATTAAGTATTTGAACATTGGCTTATTATATGTTATCATATAATATATACTATTATATGATAACAATTTAATTTAGGAGGTATTATTATGCTAAGCAAAAGATTAGAAAAAGCTAT
This sequence comes from Clostridium sp. HV4-5-A1G, assembly GCF_900184915.1. Taxonomy (NCBI): domain Bacteria; kingdom Bacillati; phylum Bacillota; class Clostridia; order Eubacteriales; family Clostridiaceae; genus Clostridium; species Clostridium sp. HV4-5-A1G. The sequence goes on from NZ_FXYI02000094.1 coordinate 1,368, forward strand.
AAACGATCAGATAAACTTTGAATATTATTCTGCTAATATTTATTTGGCCATGGAGGCATATTTTGCAAGACAAAATCTAAATGGTTTTGTCAACTTCTTTAAAGTTCAGATACAGGAAGAAAATTTCCATGCATCAAAATTTTTTGACTACTTAAATCAAGTAGGTGGCAATATTACCATAAAAGGATTTAGCGATCCTAAAAATGACTACGAATCACCACTTGAAGTTTTTGAAACTGCCTTAAAGCATGAACAAATAGTCACTTCAAGAATTAATAATTTAATGTCTATAGCCAGTGAAGATAAGGATTATGCTTCAATAGCTTTGCTTCAATGGTTTATCAATGAACAGGTAGAAGAGGAAGATACATTCAACAATGCCATTCAAACATTAAAAAGGATAGGAGATAATCCAGCTGCACTCTACCTGTATGATCAGGAGCTTGCAGCCAGAACTTTCGTGCCACCCACAACTACATCCCCATCTGTAAATTAAAATCAATAATTCTTACAAGCTAATAAAGATACACTAGTAGGTCCAGATATATCTCCCCTCTCTAGTGTATCTTGCTTTCATTTAAAGCTCTTTATATTTTTCAATAACCCCTGTATACATCTACTAAGTTATCTAATTTATCTCCTGATACATATCTTTTTAAATTATTATATATCATATTAAATCTTCTAATGTCAGCCCTTTCAGACACCCAGGAATTATGTGGCGTTATTATTACATTTTCAAATTCCCAAAGAGGATTATCCTTATCTAAAGGTTCTTCTTCCACCACATCTAAGGCTGCTCCTAATATCTTTTTATTCTTTACATTCTCTATAAAGGCACTTTCATCCATTATAGAACCTCTTGCTGTATTTACTATATAGACCCCATTTTTCATAGCTCTAAATGCACTACCATCTATCATATGACATGTTTTTTTAGTATAGGGAATGGTTATCACAACTATATCACATAATTTCAACATGTCCTTTATTTGCTCCGATGAAAAACACTGGTTAAAGTAAGCTACATCTTCGCCTTTTGTATTCAATCCTACTATTTTTACATCAAATGCTACCAATCTTTTGGCGGCTTCCTTTGCTATACTTCCAGTTCCAATAAAACCTACGGTTTTACCCCATAATTCCAATATACCGGTATCCAATTTCCACAATCTGTTCCGCTGATTTTCATAAAACCTTCTGCTGTGTCTAAGCATTTCCAATATCTTTAATACTATCCATTCACCCATGGGTATGCTGTATCCACCCTTATTGTTGGTAATTAATATATGATTTTTTTTAACTACATCCATGGGAAGCTGATCTATACCGATACTGAATAACTGTATCCATTTTAAATTTTTCATGCCGCTTATATCCAGGGTCTTAAATAGATCATAACAGAGCAGTACTTCTGTATCCTTCATATTCTCTGTATAGCGAGCTCCATTTTCCCCTACGATCTTTACATCGTATCCTAATTTTTTTATATTGGCAATATTTTTATCGCCAAAATTACGCGTACACAACAATTTAATTCCCATGAAATTCACCTCTATATTAAAATATGATAATTTAATTATCTATTCTATAAATTTTCCAATGCATCTAAATTTATTATACCTTTCTTCTAACAATTCCTTCCTAGAACGCTTTCTAAGTATACCTATTTCTTCTATAAACTGACCTTTTATAACTTTAGATATCTTTCTTACATCTTTCTGCGCTCCACCTACAGGTTCTTTTAATACTTTATCTATTATACCATATTTTTTTAAATCTTGAGCTGTGATTTTCATAACCGCTGCTGCCTCTTTAGCTCTGGAGGCATCCTTCCAAAGTATACCTGCAAATCCCTCTGGAGATAAAACAGAATATATGGAATTTTCCAGCATCCACACCGAATCTGCCACGGCAAAAGCCAAAGCCCCTCCACTGCCACCTTCTCCTATTATTAAGGATATTATAGGCACTTTCAGATTAAATATATCCATCAGATTTCTTGCTATGGCTTCTCCCTGTCCCCTTTCTTCTGCTTCCATTCCACAAAAAGCTCCTGGAGTATCTACAAAACATATAATAGGTCTATCAAATTTATCCGCTTGCTTCATGAGTCTTAAACCTTTCCTATATCCCTCAGGATTTGGCATACCAAAATTCCTCTTAATATTCTCTTCAGTATTTCTACCCTTTTGCTGGGCTACTACAGTTACAGGTTCTCCATCCAAAAGTGCAATACCTCCAACTACGGAGAGATCATCTCCGAAATATCTGTCACCATGAAGTTCCATAAAAGAATCAAATACATTTTTTATATAATCTAAAGAAGTTGGTCTTTCCAACATCCTAGCTAAAGTCACCCTTCTCCATGCATCCTTAACATCAAGCTTCCTATTCAAAATTTTTTGAACCCTTCCCAATTTTTCCATACGAGAGCTTCCTTTCCTTTAGAAAATTTACATAAAAAATTTTAAAATATTACCTATTTCTGCTGTGAATCGACAGTATCTTTCCCAGAGTTCCTTTTAAATCTTCTCTTGAAACTATACTGTCTATAAAACCATGCTGCAATAGAAATTCAGAGCTTTGAAATCCCTCGGGAAGTTTTTGTTTTATAGTCTGCTCTATTACTCTTTTTCCGGCAAATCCCACAAGTGCACCAGGTTCAGCTAATATTATATCTCCAAGCATGGCAAAACTAGCTGTGACTCCACCTGTAGTTGGATCCGTAAGTACAGGTATATAAAGGAGGCCATTTGCATTCAGTCTGGAAATGGCTCCACTTATCTTGGCCATTTGCATAAGCGAAAAAATACCTTCCTGCATTCTCGCTCCTCCGGAAGCTGTAAAAATAATCAATGGAAATTTTAGCTTTATGGCTCTTTCCACTGCCCTGGTTATTTTTTCTCCTACTACAGAACCCATACTTCCCATCATAAAATTACTGTCCATTACACATATAACCGATGGTTCTTTAAATATAGTACATTGTCCTGTTATTACTGCCTCCGCCATATTAGTCTTTTTCTGCATATTTTTAATTTTATCCCTATACCCCTTAAATTCTATGGGATTAGCTGAAGTCATATTTTTATCAAATTCATAAAAGCTCTCCCTATCGGCTATAAGATCAATTCTTTCTCTTGCATTTATTCTAAAATGGTGATTGCAATATTGACATATACTATAATTGTTCTTTAAATCCTTTCTATACAATATTTTACCGCAGTTACCGCATTTTACCCAAGCACCGCTTGGTATACTTGGTCTTTTACTTAAGCTATTATCAATATTACTTAGAGCCTTCTGACTTACTGTAATATACTTTGTTTTTTTAAATAATTTATCCAACAAAATCTATCACCTCTTTTATTGAGTTGGTTGCTTAACTTAATTACCAGCTAACTTTATTGCATAAAACAAAAATATGGCTCTAACCTGTCAAATTATTTTCTATAAATTTTGTATCATAAATTCCTTTCACAAAATCATCACTATTTATGATTTTAAATTGGAAATCTATATTGGTATCAACCCCTTCTATAATAAATTCTCCCAGAGCTCTTTTCATTTTACATATAGCCTCTTCTCTATTTTTACCATATACAATTAGCTTTGCTATCATAGAATCGTAATAAGGAGGAATATCATATCCCGAATAAACTGCACTGTCAACTCTCACATTAAAACCACCTGGTACGTATAGATCTTTTATCTTCCCCGGTGAGGGTATAAATCCCTTTTGCACATTCTCCGCATTTATTCTGCATTCTATAGAATGTCCGTGAATCTTTACATCATTTTGGCAAAAATCAAGTTTTTCTCCAGCTGCAATTTTTATCTGCTCCTTTACCAGATCTATTCCCGTTACCATTTCAGTTATGCCATGTTCTACTTGAATACGGGTGTTCATTTCCATAAAATAATAATTATTATTTTTATCTAAAAGGAACTCTACCGTTCCCGCATTAGTATAATGCACTGCTTTAGCAGCTTTTACCGCCGTTTCCCCCATAGATCTTCTAAGTTCTTCTGTAACAACTTTACTGGGCGTTTCCTCCAGCACTTTCTGATTTCTCCTCTGCATGGAACAATCTCTTTCTCCCAGGTAAACCGTATTCCCAAAATTATCTGCAAGTATCTGAATTTCTATATGTTTTGGTCTTTCTATAAATTTTTCTAGATATATGGTGTCATCACCAAAAGCATTTTTAGCTTCTAGCTTGGCATTTTCATAATTTTTTATAAGTTGAGCCTCCGCATATACAACTCGTATACCTCTTCCACCGCCCCCTGCTGAAGCCTTTATCATAACAGGATACTTTATCCTCCTGGCTACCTCCAGAAGTTCCTCGCCTGAAGTAACAGCTCCCTCTGATCCCGGCACAGTCGGAACACCGTTCCTATTCATTATATACCTGGCATTGGATTTATTACCCATACTTTCAATACACTCAGGAGAAGGCCCTATAAAAGTTATATTACACTCTCTACATATACTGGCAAATTTACTATTTTCAGATAAGAATCCAAATCCAGGATGAATAGCCTGAGCACCAGATAAAACTGTTGCGCTTATTATATTTTGCACATTTAGATAGCTTTCTCTAGGAGAAGCAGGTCCTATACAAATAGCTTCATCTGCCAACTGGGTATGTAGTGCCTCTCTATCGGCCTCAGAATATACAGCCACAGTTTCTATTCCCATTTCTCTACAGGCTCTAATTATCCTAACTGCTATTTCTCCCCTGTTTGCAATTAAAATCTTACTAAACATTTTTTAAAACTCAACTCCTGACAATTAGTTTTTGTCTCCTATCATAAAAATTAATTCCGCTTCTGCAGCTTTCCTATCTTGAACATATGCTGTTGCTTTTCCCATTCCAGCAGGGCCCTTGATTTTTATAATTTCAACTTCTAGTTTAAGTATATCCCCAGGAACTACTTTTTTCCTAAATTTTGCCTTATTTATTCCTCCAAAAAAAGCTATTTTATTCTTAAATTCTTTTTTACTCAGTATAGCTACAGCACCAGCCTGGGCCAGAGCCTCTATTATGAGTACCCCCGGCATTATAGGTTCTTCTGGAAAATGCCCCGGAAAAAAATACTCATTTCCAGTGACATTTTTATAAGCTGTGACCTTTTTACCCGGCTCCATATAAGTAACTTTATCTATTAGTAAAAATGGATATCTATGCGGTATAATTTCCTTTATTTCTTTTAAACCAAAATTTACATTAAACCTGTCTTCGTCCATATATCTTTCCTCCATTCCATAGATCTTCCAATACTAGAGTCTGTAATCAACTTCAGTTATCGGTCTTTATTTTAAACAAGGGCTGCCCATATTCCACCATTTGCTCATTTTTAGCTAAAATCTCCACCACTTCTCCATCTATTTCACTTTGAATATCATTCATAAGTTTCATGGCCTCTATGACACATAGAGTATCCCCCTTTTTTACCTTACTTCCTACATTTACAAAAGCAGGTTTCTCTGGATCTGGGGAGCTATAAAAAGTACCTACAATAGGTGATGTAACTTCCTTTATATTATCTTCTTCTTCATTATTATTTTTTTCTTTCTTATCTGATTCAAGCTTATTTACTGTATCGCCCTCTTCCTCTTCACATTTATTTTCACATTTTCCCGCTGCAATACTGTCTTCACGTTCATTTTCTTTTACAATATTTATCTGCTTTATATTTCCCTTTTCTCCCTTTTTTTTCATTATTATAGATATATCCTGCCAATTAATTTCTAAATAACCAAGCTTTGAGTTATCCATAACCTTTATCATATTTTCAATTGCTTCAAAATCCATATTATTCACTCCACTTTTTTAATAAAATAACTGCATTATGTCCCCCAAACCCAAAAGAATTAGACATAGCATACTTAACTTCTAAATTTCTACCTTTATTAGGTACATAATCAAGATCACATTCTTCATCTTTTTCTCTATAACCTATAGTAGGTGGAACATAATTATCCTCTATGGATTTAGCACATATTATGGCTTCTATTGCCCCTGCTGCTCCCAGAAGATGTCCTGTCATTGATTTCGTGGAGCTTACAGGAATTTCTTTTGCATAATCTTCAAATACTTTCTTTATAGCCCTGGTTTCGGATTTATCATTGCTCACAGTGCCTGTTCCATGGGCATTTATATAGGAAACCTCTCTTTTGTCTATTCCTGCTTCCTCTATTGCCATCTTCATAGCTCTTGCTGCTCCTTCTCCATCCGGAGCTACAGCTGTTATGTGGTAAGCATCGCAGGTAGAGCCATACCCAACTATTTGAGAGTAAATATGTGCATTTCTACTTTTTGCATGCTCTAATGACTCCAATACAACAATACCTGAGCCTTCCCCCATGACAAAACCCCCTCTTTCCCTGTCAAATGGAATAGAAGCCCTTTTAGGATCATTACTTCTGCTCAATGCAGTTAATGATATGAATCCCGATATAGAAAGAGGTGTTATAGAAGCCTCTGCTCCTCCTGCAATCATTATATCGGCCCTTCCATCTTCAATGATCTTGTAGGCCTCTCCAATGGCATTAGTACCTGTAGCACAAGCTGATACTACCGTAGTACATATACCTTTGGCTCCAAATTTTATAGCTATATTCCCTGCTGCCATGTTCCCTATGATCATAGGTATAAATAGCGGCCTTATTCTGTTAGGCCCTTTTTCCACAAGGATGCTGTGCTCTTCCTCTATTGTCCCTATGCCTCCAATACCGGAACCTACTAATACTCCAAACCTGTATCTATCTATGGCATCTAAATCAAGACCTGAATCTTCTACTGCCTCTTCTGCAGAAACCAGGGCAAATTGTGAGAACCTATCAAGTCTTCTAGTCTCTCTCCTTCCTAGGCTTTTATTAGCATCAAAGTTTTTTACTTCAGCTGCTAATTTTGATTTGAAATTCTCCGTATCAAATGCTTTGATAAAATCTATTCCACAAACCCCGTCTTTTATATTATTCCAAAAAGTTTTAACATCATTTCCCACTGGCGTAACTGCTCCCAATCCTGTAATTACAACTTCTCTTTTCATAAATATCACCTGACCTTTAAAAATTTACATTACCATTCCGCCATCTATATTTATTACCTGACCCGTTATATAGTCTGAATCAGATGATGCCAAGAAAGATACCACATTTGCTACATCATAGACAGTCCCAAACCTTTTCAACGGTATAGTACGCAGCGTATTTTCTCTTATTTTTTCTGATAAGCTGTTTGTCATATCCGTTTTTATAAAACCCGGAGCCACTGCATTTACATTTATTCCTCTTGATGCCAATTCCCTAGCCGTAGACTTGGTAATCCCTATTATTCCAGCTTTTGCGGCCGAATAATTCACTTGACCTGCATTACCGGTTATACCTACTACTGAAGATATATTTATTATTTTCCCGCTTCGCTGTTTAAGCATAACAGGGCTTACATGCCTTATACAATTAAAAGTGCCCTTTAAATTTACTTCTATTACCTTATCAAAGTCATTTTCTTTCATCCTCAAAAGCAGTCCATCCCGGGTTATCCCCGCATTATTTACGAGGACATCTACTCTTTTAAAAACCTCTACTGCCCTCTTTATAATATTTTTAGCTTCCTCAAATATGCTTACATCCCCCTGTACAGCAATCACTTTACAGCCCTTATTTTCAATTTCATCCATCAGTTCTTTTACATTAGCTGAACTACTTCTGTAATTAATCGCTATGTCAAATCCATCTTCTGCCAACCTAAGTGCAATAGCCCTTCCAATACCTTTCGCTGCCCCTGTAATTATCGCTACATTTTTACTAGCAATATCCATTTCATTTCTCCTATCTATTCTTTAATATTTGTACTGCATTATTTAAAGAATCCATATCTTGAACATTCAATAAGGTAACTTTCCTATCTATCTTTTTTACAAATCCACTCAATACCTTCCCGGGTCCTATCTCCACAAAAGTATCAGCTCCCACTTTAAGCATGGTATTTATACACTTTTCAAAAAGAACTGTGCTCATAACCTGTTTTTTCAGCAGTGCTTTCACATCCTTGGAGCTTTTAATAATTTCCCCTGTAACATTTGTCACTACAGGAATAGAAAATCTCCCTATATTAAATTTATTTAATTCCAACTCTAGTTTTTCTGCTGCCGGTTTTAACATAGATGTATGAAAAGGTGCACTTACCGAAAGTTTCACTACCCTGCGAGCACCTTTTTCTTTCAAATGCTGACAGGCAGCTTCAACTGCTTTTATCTCCCCTCCAATTACTACCTGTCCAGGGCAGTTTATATTAGAGGGTTCAACTATACCCACAGTCTCACAATCCCTGCAGACATTCTCTATTGTCAGGTAATCCAATCCCATGACAGCAGCCATAGTTCCAACACCTTCAGGCACTGCCTCTTGCATGTATTTTCCCCTTTTTTTCACTAAAGCAACCGCTTTCTTAAACTCCATGGAGCCACTGCATACAAGTGCAGAGTATTCCCCTAAACTCAATCCTGCCGCAATATCAGCCTTTATATCAAAACTTTCAAGAGCTCTTAATGCAGCTATACTGGTAGTTAAGATTGCCGGCTGAGTATTTTCAGTTTTATCCAATTCTTCTTGTGGTCCTTCAAAACACATTTCGCTTATGGGAAACCCCACTGCTTCGTCTGCCTCCTGAAACACTTTTCTAGAAACTTCTATATTATCTGCAAGATCCCTTCCCATACCTGTATATTGGGCTCCTTGACCCGAAAATAAAAAAGCTATCTTACCCATAATCTACCTCCAAATATATTTTTTACATCTTTAATATCATTTTCTGCCTGTCTGAGCATTTCCTCTATTATTTCGCTGCAGCTCTGCTCTTTGCAAACAAGGCCTGCTATCTGTCCTGCCATAACAGAACCATTATCTACATCACCCTCGCGAGCTGCCCTGGACAAGGCTCCTTTACCAAGCTTTTCATATTCCTCTAAATCAGCTCCACTTTTCTCCAAGAGCTGAAATTTTCTCACTAATTTGTTTCTAATAACACGTACTGGATGCCCTGTAGCTCGGGCTGTAACTTGTGTATCGATATCTCTGGCATTTAATACTCTGTTTTTATAATTCTGATGAACCGTACACTCCTTTGCTACCAAAAATCTAGTTCCAAGCTGAATCCCTTGCGCCCCCAGCATAAAAGCTGCTGCCATTCCTCTTCCGTCTCCTATTCCCCCTGCGGCAATTACAGGTATATTCACGGCATCAACCACCTGAGGAACTAACGACATAGTAGTCAGTTCTCCTATATGCCCCCCTGACTCGCAGCCTTCTGCTATGACAGCATCCACTCCTGCTTTTTCCATTCTTTTGGCCAGCGCCACAGATGCCACCACTGGAATAACCTTTATATTGTACTTCTTCCACATATCTATATACTTTCCTGGATTGCCGGCTCCGGTGGTCACAACTCTAACACCTTCTTCACATGCCATTTTAGCTACCTCTTCTGCAGACTCTGACAAGAGCATTATGTTTACACCAAAGGGTTTATCTGTAAGCTTCTTTGCCTGTCTAATCTCATTTCTCACCCATTCAATAGGTGCATTCCCTGTTATTATTCCAAGCCCCCCTGCATTAGATACTGCTGCTGCCAAAGAGCTATCTGCAATCCATGCCATTCCTCCTTGAATAATCGGATATTTTACTCCTATTATATCGGGGAATACATAATCAATCATGAGTATTTCCTCCTGTTCTAATTTTGTCTTTTACGATCTCTACTAGATCTCCTATGGTTTTTATATCCTCCACATCTTCTATTTCAACTTGAAATTCTTCTTCTACTTCAATTATTATTTGAAATAATTCCAATGAATCTATGCCCAAATCTTCAAAAGAAGTTTTTACATCTATGTTCTCTTCTCCCAACTCAAGTTGATCTGCTATTATTTTTTCTATTCTTTGAATTATCATTATTATCCTCCAAAATCCTCTATGAATTTATAATACCTCAATCATAATTCCTCCATAGGTTAATCCTCCTCCAAAGCCTATAATGAGAATTTTATCCCCTCTTTTTACTAAGCTTTTTTTATATACTTCATCTAAAGCTATCCCAATGCTGGCAGCCGACGTATTACCGTAAAGATCCAGATTGGTATAAAATTTATTTGAGTTTATCCCTAATTTTTTAGCAGCACATTCTATTATTCTATAATTGGCCTGATGTGGAATTATATATTTGATTTCTTCTAGATCACAGTTTGATTCATCAGCCAGCTCCTGCACTAACTTTACCAGAACTTTCACTGCAAATTTAAATATCTCTTTTCCATCCATGCTCACCGTACTTTTATTTAAGTACATTTCATTTCCGGATAAAAAATTATTTACCGGTACTGCCGGGCAGATTAATGCCCTTCCCTTGCTGCCATCCGAACCTGTTTTTATGGAGAGTATCCCCTCTTCTTCTCCCTTTCTTAAAACAACAGCTGAAGCACCATCTCCAAATAAGATGCAGGTATTTCTATCCTTCCAGTCAATTATCTTGGAAAGAGTTTCGGCTCCTATAACAAGTGCCGTATTAAACCTTCCTGTTCTTATAAACTGTGCAGCTGCATCTATTCCGTATATAAGCCCCGAACAAGCTGCTGATATATCAAAACAGGTTGCATTAACTGCCTTTATATTTTTTTGTACTATACAGGACGTTGATGGTATAAAATTATCTGGAGTAGCTGTAGCTAATATTATAAGTTCTATATCACTTACTTCTATTTTTGCAGATTTTATGGCATTTATTGCAGCCTTCGTAGCCATATCTGAAGTATCCTCTCCTTCTGATATCCTCCTCTGCTTTATCCCCGTTCTACTTATTATCCACTCATCACTCGTATCTACCGTATGACTCAACTCATTATTATCCACAATTTTAGAAGGTACATAACTTCCTGTACCTATAATTTCAACCTTATTCATTATTCTTCTCCTTCAATCCGGATTTAAGATTATATTTTGATCTAAAGAAATTATTTAGCTTTTCCAGTGATTCAACCAAAACTTTCTCTTCCTGCTCCGTCAATCCTCTTATGGTTTCCTTAACCATATCGGAGTGAAATTTTTGATGGACTCTAAAAGCCAGCTTTCCTTTTTTTGTCAATTTTATAAATACAATCCTTCTGTCATGCTCGCTGCGTTCCCTTATAACGTATTCTTTTTTTACCAGATGATTTATAGCCGTAGTTAAAGTGCTGAGGGTTATATCTAATTGACAGGCTACTTCTGTCATAGTTCTGGGTTTATACATACCTATAGCTTCTATGGTATGTACTTCTGTAATAGATAGATCTTTAAATATGGAATATTGAAGAGATTTTTGTTCTATTGCTAAAATATCATTAAAAAGATCCACCAATAATTCATTTACAATATTTATACCCTTGTTCATCAAATCACCACTTTAACAAATTTACTGCTTTATCATTTACATATAGATCCTCTGCTTCTGTAATAAGTTCCCCTATAAGTTCTTTAACCTTAACTATCTTATCTATTCTGTAGGCGTTGCTTCCAACAAACACAAGTCCCTTTTCTATTTTCCCCCTGACTGAATTAATTAAAGCTTCAGATATACAATAGGGGGTCTTATTGGGATCACATTTTTTTAAGCAATTGTAACATTTACAGGGTACAATTCTATTTTTTTCAACTTCTTGTATGAACTTATTTCTCAAAGCTCTTCCAGGAAGGCCTACAGGGCTTTTTATTATCTTTATATCCTCTTTTCTCGAGTTTATATATGCTCTCTTAAAATTTATATGTGCATCACATTCTTCAGTAGCCACAAAACGACTTCCCATCTGAACTCCACTTGCCCCTAATCTTAAAAACCTTACAATATCCCCTCCCGTATAAATACCGCCTGCTGCTATTACTGGAATATTTTTTTCACATTTTAACGAATTCACAGTTTTAATGACATCGCACACTATATCATCCAAATGCTCTTTCCCTTCTTTAAGCTGTTCTAGATGAAATCCCAAATGTCCTCCTGCTTCTGGTCCCTCCACTACAATTGCATCCGGTATTCTATTATATCTTTTAATCCAGCTTCTTATTATAATAGAAGCTGCTTTCCCTGAAGAAACTATAGGTGCCAGCTTAACATCACTCCCTACCGCAAGTCTAGGAAGACTAAGTGGAAGACCTGCACCTGATATAATTATATCAACCTTTTCTTCTATAGAAGTTTTTACCATATCTTCATAGTCACTTATGGCTACCATGATATTTACTCCAATTATACCTTTAGGAGACAACTTCCTGGCTTTCCTTATTTCCTTTCTCAAAGCTCTGATATTCGCTTTCTTGGTATTTGTTTCAAAATCTGGTTCTCTGTATCCTATCTGCACTGTAGAAATCACGCCAATACCACCTTCATTTGCCACTGCCTGTGCAAGCCTATATCCAGAAATACCCACACCCATACCGCCTTGAATAATGGGTATAGTAGTTTTCAAATTTCCTATAATCAATGGAGGTAATTTCATATAACTCTCCCCTTTTAAATTTTTGATAATCAAATATTTTGATAATCAAAGTATATATTAAAAAATTAAAGCTGTCTATAGTTTTTATCAATAAAATCAATATTTTTTCCTATTTATGTA
>NZ_FXYI02000095.1:0-14014 GCF_900184915.1 Clostridium sp. HV4-5-A1G
GTATATTCTATTATAGTTTATATCATTATAAATAAAAAGTATTTAAATCAAATTAAAATTTGATAATATGTATATACTATGATATGATAAGTTTTGTTTTGTAATATAAAAAAGAAAGAGGAATTTTAATGAAAAATATTGATTTTAATAATTTAGGCTTACATTCTAAAGTCCTCCAGGCCATAGATAATATGGGATTTGAAGAGCCTTCTCAAATTCAAGCGGAATCAATTCCCATAATATTAGAGGGAAAAGATGTAATAGGTCAGGCACAAACAGGTACGGGAAAAACCTTGGCCTTTGGAGCACCAATGCTGAGTAAAATTGATTGCAATAGTAAAAACATTTCATCTATAATAATCACGCCTACTCGAGAGCTTGCCATTCAAGTAAATGACGAACTATCCAGAATTGCCAAATTTAGAAAAATATCACTGCTTCCAATATACGGCGGTCAGCCCATAGAGAGGCAAATCAAAGCCTTGAAAAGAGGCATAGATGTAGTAGTAGGCACACCTGGGAGAATATTAGACCACCTACATAGAAATACCCTGGATTTAAGCAGTATACAATTTCTGATAATAGATGAGGCAGATGAAATGCTGGATATGGGTTTTATAGATGATATAGAAGATATAATCAAAGCCTGCAATTCAAATAGACAGACACTGCTCTTTTCTGCTACCATGCCAAATCAGATAAGAAAATTAGCCTCAAAATACATGAAAAGCGATACAAAATATATAGAAATAGCTAAAAACACGTTAACTGTTGAAAAAACAAAACAGTATTACTATGAAATAAAAAACAAAGATAGGTTCGAATCTCTATGTAGAATTTTAGATGTAGATGAACCCTCCAGTGCTATCATATTTTGCAGAACTAAACGCGGCGTAGATGAATTAGTAGAAGGCCTCCAGTCAAGAGGATACAATGTAGAAGGTATGCACGGAGACATGGGGCAAAATCAGAGGTTGAACACACTTAGAAAATTCAAAGATTCCTCCCTGGACTTTTTAGTTGCCACTGACGTAGCTGCCAGGGGAATAGATGTTGAAAATGTATCCCATGTAATAAATTATGATCTTCCCCAGGACACCGAATCCTACGTACACAGAATAGGAAGGACTGGAAGAGCCAATAAAGAGGGAATTGCCTATTCTCTGGTAACTCCCAAAGAATATATGCTGTTAAAGCAAATAGAAAAGTTCACTAAAAGCAAAATAAAGAGAAAAGAAATTCCTACAGTAGATGATATATTTGAAGCTAAATATAAAAATATAGAAAAAAAGATAAGAGATGTTATATCGGAAAACAATTATAAAAATTTTGTTCCAGTAGCAATGGAATTGGATGAAGAATACAATTTGGTGGATGTGGCTGCTGCCCTTATGAAGATAATTTTCGAAAAGGAATTGAGTTTTAATTATAAGGAGAATTCCATAAACATAGAAGAGGAAAATATGAGATTATTTTTTTCCATAGGAAGAATGGATAATATAACTCCAAGAAAGCTGTTGAAATTCATAGCTGAAACCTCTTCAGTGGAGGCCTATGAAATAGGAGATATAGACATACTAAACAAATTTACCTTTATAAGCGTTCCCGAAAGAGTTGGAAACATCATACTTAAAAAATCCAATGGTAAAAAGCTTCAAGGCAGAAGAGTTTCTGTAGAACTGGCAAAAAATAAAAAATCCCATCGTTAAATTAATTTGTCCTATAAGAGCCATGTGAAACCCTGTAAATATCATGAAATATATCCCTATGGTTTCTTTTAGGACTTTTATCCAATATTGACAACAACAACATCAAAAATAGAATTTTAACTCAAAATGTATAAAATAAGTTGGAGGAACCCATATGAATAAATTAAATTTTAAAGGCAGTGCAATGTTAAACCCAACTCCAGTGGTCCTTGTGGTTTCCAAAAGCATATCCAATAAATTAAATATTTTTACAGTGGGATGGGTAAGCACTGTATGTACTAAAAAACCCATTGTCGCCATGGGAATAAGACCTGAAAGGCTTTCTCATAAATACATTAAAGAAAGTGGACAATGTTCTATAAATCTTCCTACAAAAGATATGACTACAATTGTAGATTATTGTGGAGTTGTTTCTGGAAAAAAGGAAGATAAAATCAAACATTTTAATCTGAAACTTAACAAAGGCATATCCATCTCCACTCCATCTCTTGAAAGATCTCCAGTAGCCCTGGAGTGCAAATTGCTGTCAATTGCACCTCTTGGAACTCACGATCTATTTTTGCTGGAAATTTCAAACGTAAAAGTGGATAAAAATCTGCTTGATTTAAACAATAAAATACATTTCGAAAAAGCGAACCTTATCTGTTACAGCCATGGAGAATACTACAGCCTAAATTCAAAACCTCTTGGCCACTTTGGATATTCAATCAAGAGAAGAAATAAAGCCCCAAGATAAGGGCTTTTATTTGATCATTTACAGTATTAACTAGCTCTCACAAACATCTATCCACTGTCCATTTACCAAATTGCCAATTACCTCTGGTTTTATTTTAAGGGCAAACTCTTTAGATCCAGCAGCAGGGTATACATATTCAAAATCCCTTATAGATTTATCCAAATATACTTTAATAGGGTTTTTCAATCCAAAAGGACACAGTCCTCCCACAGGATGACCTGTATCTTCCAGCACCTCATCATGACTCAGCATTTTAGCCTTAGTTTTAAAAAACTTTTTGTATTTTTTATTACTAACTCTTAAATCCCCTCTCATAACTATTAATATATCATCATCTTTAACTTTAAATGCCAACGTCTTTGCTATATATTTTGGCTCCGTATGTATGGTTTCTGCAGCCTGCTGAACAGTAGCACCACTATCAGGAAGTTTGAATACTGGATTTTCCATTCCCCTATCTAAAAAATAATTAACTACACTTTCTACACTCATCTTCAATTCCTCCAATTTTTTATCAAATAATTCTTAAGTTCAAGAAATGACATCCATGATTATACATTGTAAACTGTGAATCAAGAAAAGATAGCCTTCAGATAAAAAATCTCCTTATAGATAAGCTATAAGGAGATTTACATACTCATATATCTTATCTTCCAGGTATCACCTGCTGGAATTAGCACCTTAAAATATAATTTTAGGTTGCCGGACATCATGGGGCCAGTCCCTCAGTCTCTCGCGATAAGAATTTTAATATTAATTTTAAATACAGGATACCAGACTATCATTTGTTTGTCAACTCATGTTTTTGTAAAAAAATATTTCGCTAGATAAAATATCCAGCGAAATATTTATAAAATCTTTTCTATTTCCACATCATAATTTCCATCTGGAGATGCAACCGTCGCCCTTTCCCCCACTTTCATCCTAAATAAGGCCTTACCCAGAGGTGATTCTATACTTATTTTCATCTTTTTCACATCTGATTCTACTGAACTTACAAGAGTAACCTGTTCAACTTCATCTATATCACAAAATTTTACTTCTGCCGTTTTATTTATATCGAACACATCTTCATCCTGTGAACTCTCTATTATTACAGCATTTTTAAGTTGACTTTCCAGTTCCTGTATTCTAGTTTCAGTCATAGATTGATCATCTTTAGCTGCACTGTAATCGGCATTTTCGCTAAGATCCCCCTGTGCACGAGCAGATTTCAAGGCAGCTTTTATTTCCACCCTTTTAACCGTCTTTAAATATTCCAATTCCTGTTCAAGTTTTTTTTTGCCTGATTCTGTCAAAATTACATCTTGCATAAATAATTCACCTACTATTCTAAATTTTCCATAATGTAATCAAAAAACCAGCTATTTTTCATGGATTCGCTGTTTTTTTACGTGCTCATTTGCCTTACTATTTTATTATAATATTACTAATTAAATAATACAACCCAAGTTCCAGACAGTCTAGTAAAATTCAGGCCAGCCTTTTATAGATGATTCTTAAAATCAACATAATTATACCTATCAGTATCAATATTGAAAACATGTTGACACAATAATATTTACCATTATATAATATATTTAGTAAGGCATTTAAAAGACATACACACAATTATATTTGCAATTTTTGTATGTATGAGAGCATATGAATCTGAGAGAGTATTTACTTAGATTTTTATATGCTTTTTTTAATGAATAAATTTACAGTCAAGTGTATACAAGGAGGGAGGTTATTTATTATGAAAAATATAAAAGATATTTTTTTCATGTTGATTGGAACATTTCTTGTAGCTTTCGGTACCTATTTCTTTTTAGCTCCAAATCACATTGCCGCCGGTGGCACAAGCGGTATTGCCATAATTATAAACACATTGTTTCCAAATCTTCCTATTGGTCTGTTGATGATGGGAATGGAAGTTATATTATTCACTTTAGGAATTATAATAATTGGCCCTATATTCGGCGGGAAAACCGTATTCTGCAGCTTCTCCATATCTGCACTGATATTTTTCTTAGAAAAAATATATCCACATATAAAGCCATTTAGCAGTGATATTCTAGTTCAGCTTATATTTGGCATATTGATATGTGGAATGGGCATGGGTATAATATTTAATCTAGGCGCTTCAACTGGAGGTACGGATATAATCGCAAAAATAATAAACAAATATACAAAAATAAGCATAGGCAAATCCGTGTTGATAGCTGATATAACCGTAACTATAGCTGCAACTATAGTACTCGGGGTAAACAAAGGTCTTTATGCCATACTGGGGGTAATATTAAATTCTACAATAATAGACAGGGTTATAGTAAGTCTAAATTCCTATAAGCAGGTTGCTATAATAAGTAATCACGGGAGGAATATACAAAATTTTATTATAAAGGAACTTGAGAGAAGCGCCACCATCTATTATGCCAAAGGCGCCTATAAAGATGATAAAAAGGAAGTCATAATTACCATTTTAAATAGAAAACAATTTTTAAAATTGAAAAATTATATAAGACTTTTAGATAATAAAGCTTTCATCACTGTAAATGACATAAATGAGGTATTAGGAGAAGGATTTAGCAATATAGTGTAGAAGATATCCGAAAGGTAACTAGATTACTTTTCGGGTATCTTCTACATATTAATCTGGTGACAATATATCTTCCACTTTTTTGTAAGGTACGTGATATCCAAAAAACTCAGGTCCAAAAATTTCAAGTCCCCTTTTACTTCTCCATTGCTCAAAAGCCTTTAGAGAAAACACCGTAACTTCCATACCCACTTTTGCATAGGGATTCAAAAGTGGCATATTTTTATCATTGTCCACTACATTTATTGAATCTGGAACCGTTACAAACACTTTTCCATTTTTCCAGGAAATTATATTTTCATTTTGAAACCAAATTCTTAAGTTTTGATTTTGATATTTTCCATTACCTTCAATATATATATTTCCAAAAGTAAATCCGGATTTATCTTCCCAACAAACCTTACTGACTTTTCCTTGAAACATGATGAATCCATCAAATTTTTCCACAATATCATAGGCAAAGTTTATATTTTTATTCCTAGCGATTCTGGCGATTTTGCCTACTTCCAGGCACATTGTAACAGTATTTTTGATAAGGGTATTTTTAATTACCTTCCATCTTGCAACATGATCTACCACCCCGACATGATTAAAGCTAGCAACAGCCGCTGCCCTGGCAAGGGCTTCTGCTCTTTCGTCACTTTCAACTTCTGTAAATATCATGGAATCTCCAAGCTTGTCTGCTACACCCATTGGAGTTATAGGTATCCCATTTAAATTATAAGTTGAGTGTTGAAGGCAGGGAACACTTCTTCCCGCAGGATCCGCATCTATTATGGGCTTTCCGGTTCTAGCTGCCACATCCAGTGCAGATGCCATATTGCCGCCGCCGAGCTCCGTTGTAACTACTCCATATAAGTCCTCTCCCAAATATTCTTCTATTGCATTGACAGCAGCCATTTCTGCAGTATATTTTATTTTGTACATATTTTTATATTTTTCTACCTGATCCTCAGAAAGAGGGCTTATAGAACCACATCCATATGGAGTTCCTACCAGGGCCTCATCTTCTATTTCACTTAAACCTGCGAGATAAAATTGATATCCTTCATTAAAAGAACCTTCTACCAATTTTATTCCATTTTCAAGACTTCCTCCTCCACCTGTGCCAACTATTGCAGCTCCAAGCAATATATCTCTCAAGTCCTGCATACTCAGCCTCTTCATAATTAAAGTCCACCTTCCTCCATATCATTTTTTAAATATTTCATCTACATATTTAACAAGATCAGGATGTATAATCCTACCATTGTCCATTATTTTTACGTTACCCACCCATATAGAAGAATTAAGACATATTCCATCACAATGGGATACAGCATTTTGTCCAAAAGGAGGCGCCTCACTTTTGCTCACATATCCTATTCCCCATTCAACAGCACCCCAGACCCTCTCGTCCTCTACTATATTCCCGGTAAGCATTGCTCCTGGTCCAAATCCATACGCTATATGGGCAAGCTTATACATACTGGGATCCTTCAATGATTTCAGCCATTCCTTAAATTCATCAGCTTGATGACCCCCTTCTATCTTAACGATGGTACTGTTCTCAATTTTCATCCTTATGGGTTCTTTTAAAAGCCCGCAAGGCGGAACAAGAGATCCGTCAAACACCAGCACACCGTTTATTGTGCCAAATCTAGGAATCACGTTTATCTGCCCCGGCATCATGAACATTCCAGGCTCATAAGCTTCTCCAGCATCACAAGCTACTACATGTGTGGGATCTAGTTGAAATTCAAGGTGAGTTCCAAGAGGCGTTTCAGCTGTCATAGCTGCGGCAGATCTATTCATCTCTGCTACTTTTCTCAAAAACTTCGCAAGTACTCTTATATTCACTTTTCCTATATTTCTTATCATAATATCCGGATTCATTCCCACAAGATTTATATATCTTAATTTTTTGTTGTTTTTAAATGCCACCTCAAAGGGTGTAGAATACAAAAGCCATTTCTCATTATATTCTATCCACACATCTGCTTTTGACAGTGCAGCTCCAAGAGCTTCAACTGGAAGCTTTGGATCTGCTGCCTTTCCAACTCCATCCGGAGTTGCAGTCCATATGACCATAGGCTTTCCCTTTACACTATATATGCTTGAAGCTGTGGTATTTACAACAGTTTCATTTGAAGAAGTATCTGCTGTTATCAAAACAGTTTCTCCTTCCTTGACTTTGAGTATTTCATTGACCAATTTATCTGCTGCCTTTTGTAATTCAAACTCGTATAATTTCATCAGATCACACCCTCCATATAAAATTTTAACCATTATGTTTTCTAACATCATAAATTTGTCACTGCCGAATCATATGACACCCTACCCTTCTCCCATCCTCCAACATAATCAATTCAGGCTCTTCAATACTGCATATACCCTTTGCATAGATACATCTAGTATGAAACCTGCATCCTTTTGGGGGATTTATTGAGCTTGGCACATTTCCCTTTAAAGTAACCATATCTTCTATATTTTCCATATTTATATCCGGTATAGCAGCAAACAGAGCCTGGGTATATGGATGCATTGGATGGTTGAACACAGTATCTGAATCCCCGTATTCAACAATTTTACCAAGATACATTATCGCAATCCTATCGGCCATATAGCTTACAACACTTAAATCATGAGATATTATTATATAAGTTAAATTGAACTTTTTTTTAAGCCTTTCCAACAATTCCAAGATTTGGGCCTGGGAAAATACATCTATAGATGATGTTGGTTCATCGAGAACAATGAGTTTTGGCATAAGTGCCAATGCCCTAGCTATCGCAATACGCTGTCTTTGACCTCCACTAAATTCATGAGGATATTTATAAGCACCATCTTTTGGAAGTCCAACCATTTCAAGAAGTTTTTCGACTCTTTTCATAATTTCAAAGTTATTTATTTTCTCCTGAACTTTAAGTGGTTCTCCCACGATATCTTTCACCAACATTCTAGGGTTCAAAGACCAAAAAGGATCCTGAAATACAATTTGTATGTACTTTCTTATACTTCTCAATTCCTTTTTACCCAGACTAAATAAATCTTTCCCGTCAAAAATAACTCTTCCAAAAGTCGGCGTTATCAAATCTAAAATAGTATTTACCAAAGTTGATTTTCCGCAGCCTGATTCTCCCACAAGCCCAAGAGTTTCTCCCTTTTTCACATCAAAAGATACATCATCAACGGCTTTTAAATAGGATTTAGTTTTAGAAAAAAGACCCTTTTTACCAATTTCAAAGTACTTTTTTAAATTTCTTACCTCTAATAATTTTTCATTCATCATCATTATCTCCTTTGTATAGACAGCATTTTACAAAGTGATTTTCCCCAAGTTGTAATAATTCTTGCTTTTTTCTGCACTTGTCCTGTCTTTTCAAACATCGGTCATAATATAAGCATCCTTTTCTATCATCTCCAGCATTTCCTTCTGTAAATACCAATTTGTTTAAATCTATTTCATTTTTTCTATTCTTCGGTACGGCATTTAAAAGCATCTGCGTATAGGGATGTTTGGCATTTTTTAATACTTCTCTAGTTTTTCCCCTTTCAACTATTTCTCCTTTGTATAATATTGCAGTATCATCACAAGTTGCAGAAACAAGTCCAGGATTATTTGCTATAAAAAGCACTGTTACTTTTAGATTTTTTTGTAGTTCACGAATAAGTTTCAAAAT
The DNA here is from genome assembly GCF_900184915.1 of Clostridium sp. HV4-5-A1G. Classification (NCBI taxonomy): domain Bacteria; kingdom Bacillati; phylum Bacillota; class Clostridia; order Eubacteriales; family Clostridiaceae; genus Clostridium; species Clostridium sp. HV4-5-A1G. The sequence goes on from NZ_FXYI02000095.1 coordinate 8,689, forward strand.
ACCTGCCTGTATTGTTACATCCAGGTTTCTCGTGGGTTCATCCGCGATGATAAATTGTGCTCCGCAGCTTAGCGCAAGTGCAATTATAACTCTTTGCCTCTGACCTCCACTTAATTCATGAGGATATTTTTTCATTATATTTTCAGCATCAGGGAGTTTAACAGTATTGATCATCTCCACCGCTTTTGAATATGCATCTCTTTTATTTAAATTTTGATTTTCCATTATTACTTTTATTATCTGATCTCCAATGTTAAAAACCGGATTTAAAGTAGACATCGGATCCTGAAATATCATGGATATTTTTTTACCTCTTATTTCACTCTGCATACGCTTCTGACTCATATTCAAGAGATTTTCTCCCTCCAAAGATATCTCTCCTCTCACCACTCTGCCAGGAGGCATTTGAAGGAGTTTCAGAATAGATAATGCTAGTACTGTTTTCCCTGTTCCGCTTTCTCCTATTATTCCATATGACTTCCCTCTATCTATTCTAATTTCATCTATATTGAGTACAGTCTTTTCTCCCTCAAAGATCTTAAAATTAATTTTAAGATCTTTTATATGAAAATACACTTTACTGCTCATATAACCACCTCACTTATCAGTTTTTTCTAGTTTTAGGATCAAGTATCTCTCTAAGTCCATCACCCAACAGATTGAATATGAGAACTGTAATAAATATGGCCAATCCAGGGAATATACTATACCACCAGGAATCCAAAAAATAATCTCTGCTTGTACTGACCATCAATCCCCATTCAGGAATGGGAGGCTGCGCACCCAGTCCTAAAAAACTCAAAGAGGCTATAGTCAAAATAACTCCTCCTATATCCATAGAAGCTTGAACTATTATAGGTGCTATACAATTGGGGATTATATGGCTTAAAATAATAGTATGAGGCGAAGCTCCTATAGCTTTCGCCGCCTTTACAAATTGCCTCTCTTTTATAGACACTGCCTGACCTCTCATTATTCTCGTATACCATGGCCACCATGACAACGCTATGGCAATCATAGCATTTTGAAGATTAGGTCCTAAAAATGCGGCAATAGCTATAGCAAGCAGCAAAGGTGGAAATCCTAAAAATATATCTGTAAATCTCATTATCAATTCATCTACAAATCCCCCAAAAAATCCGGCTACAGCACCTAATGGTATTCCTATAACAAGAGCCATCCCAACAGCCAAAAGAGCCGTTTTTAAGGAGATATTTGCACCTGCAATTATTCTTATAAATACATCTCTTCCAAGTTCATCTGTTCCAAAAATATGTTTTAGAGAAGGTGCCATCAATTTGTCCTGGGGAACTGCATTTTGAGCAATAATTTGAATAGACGGTACAAATATAGGAAGTATAAATGCAATGACAAGAAGAATTAAAACTCCATAATAGGCAATTCTGGTAAGTTTATTTCTTTTAAGTAAATAAACATTAACCCTTAATTTTTTGATTTTAGGTTTTATTGTTTTAGATAACTGCATATTATTCATCTTCTGCCATCCTCCCTATACTCTGACTCGTGGATCGAATGAAATTATTATATCTGCTATAAGGTTCAATAGTATATATGCACAGGCTGAAAACAGTGTGACCCCCATAATTGCGGGATAATCCAGTGATACAACAGCTGTGGATATATAATTTCCTATACCTGGCCAGCTAAAAATAGCTTCTACTAAAAATGTGTTGGTAAGTGTATATCCTATAGACAAAGCCAATACTGTAACTGTAGTTCCCATTGAATTTTTTAGGGCATATCTCCATATGATAAACCTCTCCTTAATTCCATAGGATCTTGCTGCTTTTATATAATCTTCCTCCAATATTTCCAAAAGGGAAGATCTCGTCATTCTCGCTACAAGCCCCATGGGATAAAGTGCTATAGTTACCGCCGGTAGAATAATATGCTTGGCAGCATTTAAAAATACAGGTATTTGGCCTGACAACAAACTGTCTAAAAGCAATAATCCCGTATTATGAGGCACATTATACAAGATGTTCATTTTTGTATCCAATTGCCCACCTAAAGGCAAAATCCCCAATTTTCTATAAAATATCAATTGTAAAAACAATGCCACCCAGAAGGTAGGTAGAGATACAGCCCCTACGGAGAAAAATCTACAGAAATGATCAAGTGCATGATCTTTTTTCCTTGCAGAATTCAAGCCAAGCGGTATTCCAATCAAAACTGCCATTATCGTAGACCAAAATACAAGTTCAATCGTAGGAGGCAAATAAGTTTCCAGCTCTTTTAAAACAGGTTGCTTAGTCCTAAGCGATGTTCCTAGATTACCATGGAACAGATCCACTACGTATTTTTCAAATTGAACATATATGGGTTTATCTAAACCCAATTCAATTCTTGCTTTCTGTATCTGCGCAGGCGTAGCTCTTGAACCTGCCCACTGTGCAGCTGGATTTGAAGGTATCACCCTAGTTAGAAAAAAGGTTATGAGAATTACTCCAAATAATACCACCACTCCAAGTAAAATTCTTTTTAATATATAACTTTTCAAATCTTCACCTCCTAGTTATCCTTGGATAAACTATTTTCTATAGCAGTCATAGAAAAACACTACTAGAGGATAAGCAGAATTTGCTTTAAATCCTCCTAAAGAAGAATTAGTTATCCATGCATCTTCTTTGTCGTAGATAAATACAGCTGGATTATCTTTAAGAAGAATTTTCTGTGCGTCTATAAATTTATTTTCTGCTTCTTCAATATTGGTGCTTGACATCTTATATCCATCATCAACCAATTGATCATACTGGCTATTTGAATAATAAGCTAAATTATACAGAGGATTTTTTTCACTGTGAAATAGATTATAGGCCCATGAATACGGACTTGAAATATCAGGCCACCAATACATCATGAGTATATCCTGTCTGCTCTGTATATCCGTACCTTTGGCTTGCTGCCATTGACTTTCCCAAGGCATAGCCCTTACCTCCAAGTTCACTCCAATTTTTGAAAGTTCACTTTTATACAGCTCTGCTGTTTTCTTTTCAGATTCATCTCCACTCATATAAGTAAGTGAAAGCTTCAACTGCCCTTCATTTATTCCAGCTTCTTTCAATAGAGATTTTGCTTTATCCAAGTTTAAGGAATACTTTGTCAAGCTGTCACCATGCCCCCACATTCCAACCGGTATAACTCCTGTAGATTGCTTTGCTAATCCTCCTGCCGCATACTTAACTGCATTTTCATATGGGAATGCATAAGTTAATGCCTCCCTGACTTTTTCATTATCCAGGGGTGCTTTCTTAGTATTAAAAAATGCTACTAAATTTGTAAATGAAGGCTCTATATCAACTTTTACATTTTGTGAGGATTTAAGAGCTTTTACATCTTCTGCAGGAAGATTGTTTGTTATATCAGCATCACCCTTTTCCACCATCTGCCTTCTAGATGAGGTCTCAGAAGTTTTCTTTATTACAGCTTTAGAAAAATGCTTTCCATTCCATCCTTTCCAATAGTCATTGAATTTAGAAAGTACCACTTCATCTCCCATTTTATTGCTGGAAAGCTTGTATGGTCCCGTCCCATCTTCATTGCCCTGTTCCAGCCAATTATCAGGTTTATCTTTAACCTTAGGTGAAATTATAAAAGCTGCATAAGGACAACTTGCTATCATGTCAAGTGGAGCTGCATAATTTAAGGTAAATTGAACAGTATAATCATCTATAGCCTTTATTTCTTTCACAGGAGCCCATATATAAGAAGCACCCACTTCTTTTTTCTGAGTTCTCTCTATAGAATATTTAACAGCATCTGCAGTCATTGTATTTCCATCGTGAAATTTTACACCCTTTCTCAATTTAAAGGTCCATACAAGTCCGTCTGAGCTTTTTTTATAACTTGTTGCAAGTACATAATCGTATTTTTTAGTTGTAGGATTAAATCTGAGAAGTGTTTCGTAGACATTGTTTAACACAATAACTCCATTGGAAAATTCAACACTTGGATCCCAATTGAGTATCGGCTCACTATTATAGGCATAATAGGCAACATCATTTCCATCACTACTGCCACCACTATCACTGCTGCTTCCGCCGCATCCAGTAAACAATGACAAGATCATCATAAATACAGCTAAAAAACAAATTTTATTTTTCATAAGATAATGCCCCCTTATATCAAAATTATTTTGAAGCCACTTTTTTTTCTATAGGTACATAGTCCACATCAAATCCAAAAAATCTGGGATTTAGAAGTGAGATCCCCTCTTTGCTCCTCCATATCCCATGTGATTTAAACCCCAAAACAGCTATTTGGTCACCCTCCCTGCAATTAGGATTTGTTATTGGATAACCTTTTTCAGCATCTAAAACACATATAAGATCTGGACAAGTAATAAATATTTCATTATTTTTCCAGGAAATCACATTTTCATTTTTATACCATATCTTAAATTTTTCACCCCGGAATTGATTTTGTCCTCCTATAGATATCGTCCCTATTGTAAACCCATCTTTTATTTGAAATGTAGTTCCCTTTTCCACTTTTCCCTTAAAAAGCATATACCCTCCAGTATTTTTAATTATATTCTCTATTGGATCAACACCATTTTCTTCTGCTTCTCTTCTGGCCCTGCCAACTTTTTCAGCATAGCTCAGAGCATGCGGAACTACAGATCTTTTAAGTTCCATCCCATTTATAGGATGATCTGCCATTCCAACTTCGTTATCCGTAACCTCAGCCATAACCCTGGACAATGCTTCAGCTCTCTCATCTCCATGAACTTTGGTGACAATTATAGAATCTCCATATTTAGTTGCAATAGCAAAAGGACTTATAGGTTTGCTCTTAATGCAATATGTGGAAAATTGAAGCTCAGGTACTGCTCTCCCGGCTGCATCACAATCAACTATACATTTATTCATAATTGCAGCGGTTGCCATAGCTTGTCCTGTGTTACCCCCTCCATATTCTATAGAAACTATACCTTCAAATTCTATTCCCATATAATCTTCAAGTTTTTTCACTGCACGGACAGTTTCCATATTGTTTTTTTCACTATTCATTTCATCTTTCGGTTTAACTGAACCACAGTAATAAGGATTTACGTAATAAGAATCATCTCTAATTTCTTCAAACGCTAAAAGTTTAAATTCTCTTCCTTCATCAAATGTCCTTTTTACAGTTTTAATTCCTTTATCTAAATCTCCACCACCTCCAGTACTTAAAATCGTGCATCCAATCAGTATATCCTCTACTTCTTGATATAACAATTTTCGCATTAAAACTCCTCCAATATTAACAATTCGATAAATATACAACTATTTTATTGATATTTATTTACATAATTATATAACTA
>NZ_FXYI02000096.1:0-13998 GCF_900184915.1 Clostridium sp. HV4-5-A1G
ATTTTGCACATTTATGCTATTATAAATATGATAATAAATAATAATTCTCAATTAATATATTTTATTTGGAGGGATATAAATGAATTTAAAATTTCAGGGAAAAACTGTGAAGATTTCTGGAAATGCCCTTAAAGTCGGTGATACTGTACCAGATTTCACACTTATAAATAATGCAATGGATACTATTTCTCTAGGGAATACAAAGGGAGTTAGAATATTTTTAACAGTGCCTTCCCTAGATACTCCAGTTTGTGATCTAGAAACCAGAACTTTTAATGAAAAAACATCAGAAATTCCTGGTGTAACTGTATATACAGTATCCATGGATCTGCCTTTTGCCCAGAGCCGCTGGTGCGCAGCTAATGGAATAAAAAATGTGATTACGGTATCTGATTTTAAAGATAGAACCTTCGGTAAAAATTTTGGAACATATATGGATGATTTAGGTCTTTTAGCCAGAGCTGCCTTTATAGTCGACAGTTCAAATAAAATTACTTATGTGGAGTATGTTCCAGAGGTTACAAATCAACCAAATTTTGATGCTATACTTGATGCCGCTAAAAAAGCAAAATAGTACATTAAAATAAAAGGATCCTTGGGCTTTAACAACTCAAGAATTCTTTTTTAATTTGATTTAAAATTGAAATATTGTATTTGAATTAATTTATGAAACATGTTATAATCACTTTAACAATTTAATAGGCTGGATGAAGTTAGTGGAATACATTGATAGACCGTTAACTGACAAGCCTCTGGAGAGACTCTCAAAGAGCACCGAAGGGGAAAACTGATTACAGTGAAACTCTCAGGTAAAAGGGACGGGGGATTTTTTATTTAAAATAGTAGATTTCAGCTATTTTACTATTCTAATTCCTTGTTTACCAGAGATTAAACCTTATTTTAATCTCTTTTTATTTTCTCAAATAAATTGTACTTTAGTGTAAATTAACTAATATTAAAAGGAGATGGACATAGTAAATGAAAGCATTTATAACGGTAATTGGACAAGATAAAGTGGGCATAATTTATAAAATAACCTCTGTACTATTTAAAAATAACATAAACATTTTGGATATCAATCAAACTCTAATAGAAAACTATTTTACTATGATAATGCTTGTAGACTTAAGTAAAATGAATGCAGATTTTACAAGTATAAAAAATGCTCTTGAAAATAAGGCAGAGGAAATAGGCGTTGATGTCAAGATTCAAAGAGAAGATATATTTACTTCTATGCAAGAAATTTAAACTGGAGTGTGAACAATAATGATAAATACTAAAAATATAATGGAAACAATAAAAATGATAGACAAGGAAAATCTTGACATAAGAACTATCACTATGGGCATATCACTTATGGATTGTATCGACAGCGATGGAGAAAAGGCACGGACAAAAATATATGATAAAATAACCAAATATGCCGAAAATCTGGCTAAAACTGCAGAACAGATTGAAATAGAGTATGGTATACCAATAATACATAAAAGAGTATCTGTATCACCCATTTCCCTTGTGGCCCAATCAACTTCAGATAAGGATTATGTAAAATTTGCACAAACTCTAGACAAAACTACCAGGACTCTCGGTATAGATTTTATCGGAGGCTTTACAGCGCTTGTACATAAAGGTTACTCAAAAGGGGATAAGATACTCATAGACTCTATACCAGAAGCACTGGCATCCACCAATAAAGTATGTTCTTCAGTAAACGTAGCGACTACAAAAGCTGGAATAAACATGGATGCAGTAAAAGATATGGGAAAAGTAGTGAAAAAAACCGCTTATCTCACCAGAAAAGATGACAGTATAGGGTGTGCCAAACTAGTGATATTTTCAAATGCCGTAGAGGATAATCCATTTATGGCCGGAGCATTTCACGGAATTGGAGAAGCCGATGCCATAATAAACGTTGGTGTCAGTGGTCCTGGTGTTGTAAAATCAGCATTGGAGGAAGTAAAAAATAAGGACTTCAACACAGTAGCCGAAACTATAAAGAAGACTGCTTTCAAAATAACTAGAATGGGACAATTAGTAGCTGGTGAAGCTTCAAAAAGATTAAATGTTCCCTTTGGAATAGTGGACTTGTCTCTTGCTCCTACACCTGCTGTAGGAGACAGTGTGGCAAGAATTCTTGAGGAAATGGGACTGGAAAGCTGCGGATGTCCAGGTACAACAGCAGCCCTTGCACTTTTAAACGATTCAGTCAAAAAAGGTGGTATAATGGCTGCATCACAAGTTGGAGGTCTAAGCGGCGCATTTATACCTGTAAGTGAAGATGAAGGAATGATACATGCTGTAAATGCGGGTTCCCTCAATTTGGAGAAACTAGAGGCCATGACCTGTGTATGCTCTGTAGGACTTGATATGATAGGGATACCAGGGGACACACCTGAATCCACCATATCAGCAATAATTGCAGACGAAGCCGCCATCGGAATGATAAACTGTAAGACAACTGCTGTAAGATTAATCCCAGTTTACAATAAATCTGTAGGAGAAGAAGCAAATTTTGGAGGCCTCCTTGGAAAAGCTCCCATAATGTCCGTAAGTAAATTTTCCAGTGAGTCTTTTATAAATAGGGGCGGTAGAATCCCTGCTCCAATTCACAGCTTCAAAAATTAATTACATGTAGATTAGAAAATAATAAAAATGGTTTATTTTGCCTCAATCATATTTAGAATTATGAAAAGGATACGATAAAATACTTAATTACTATATATTTCTAAATTAACGATATATGAGGTGAGACAATATGACATGGGAAAAGAAGTTACTTTCACTTGATGAATTAAAACCTGGAATGATGTCTTCAAGTGATGTAATTTTTGAAGGTAAAATGTTATTGGCTAAAAATATTATTATTACAGCGTCTACTATAAATAATTTAAAGCAAAACTATCTTGTGGACAAAGTAGAAGTCTACGTAAAAAATGATTCTGACAGTCCTTTAATTGTTGAAACAAATACAATACAAAAAATAGAGAATGATTTTAATGAATTTTCTCTGAACTTAAAACGTATATTTAATAATATATCTGAGTTAAAAGTTCCTGAAATGAATGAAATAAGATCTTTTTCAAAAAAGATACAGGAGGAATTTAAATCAACGGGGATAGTCATTAGAAATATTGTATTTTACGGCAGCGGAAAAGATGCCATCTACAGGCATAGTATAAATGTATCCGCTATAAGCTTTATACTGGGGAAATGGCTAAATTTAAATCAACGTGATCTAAATTTATTGACCTATTCAGCAATATTACATGATTTTGGCAAAACAAAAATAAATAGAGATATACTGAATAAAAATGGAGTTCTTACTTCTAGAGAGTATAAAATTATTAAAACCCACCCTGTCATAGGTTATAATTTTATAAAAAGCATTCCATATCTGGATCCTTCTGTAAGTTACGGAGTGTTGATGCACCATGAAAAAATGGATGGATCCGGATATCCATTAGGTATAGCTGGAGATAAAATCCATTTATTTGCTAAAATAATAGCTATTGCAGACTTATTTGATGAAGTAAACTCCTCAAGATACTATAAGAAAGTAAGGGGCCCCTTTGAAGCTCTGAAGATCATTCAAGAACAAAGTCTTGGAAAGCTCGATTGTAGATACTGTGATGTATTTTTAAACCATATAATAAATTATTTCATGGGAGAAAATGTACTGTTAAACAATGGTAAAAAATACAAGGTGATTCAAGTTCATGTAAATGATTTGACAAATCCTCTGCTTTTAGATGAGGGAAATTTTTTGGATTTGAAAAAAGAAAGTGACTTATATGTTGAAAAGCTGGTTATATAACCAGCTTTTCCCTATTTATGCAGATATATCTACTGTAAGTAACACCTTATAGAATTAAATTTTAAATTTTTGAATGATTTCATTTAACTTTTGAGCTAAATCCGCTTGGTCTTTGGCAGTTTTATCAATCTGAACCATACCCTGCACTGCATCATTTATAACATCTTGAATCTGGTTAGTACTTTCAGAAGATTTTTGCGCAATTCCAGCCATGCCGTTAATTGCCTTAGTCACTTCATTCGTTGTACTTTTTATTTCCTCTGTCATCGACGTAAGTTGCTTCAGAGAATCAGATGTAAATTGAGAATCCTTATAATATTTTTCTCCGGTACTCAGATAATTATCCAATTGGACATTTACATTTTCATCAATAAATTTTAAAACTTGATGACTGGTATTTGAAAGATTTTTAAAGGCCTCTTGAACTTTTACTACAACATTTTGAATTGTAGAAACTGTTTCAGAAGATTGTTCTGCAAGTGTCCTCACTTCTTCTGCAACTACCGCAAATCCTTTACCATGTTCCCCTGCCCTCGCAGCTTCAATGGCTGCATTTAATGCCAACAAATTAGTCTGCTCCGCAATACTTGCTATTATATCTGCCATCTCTTTTATTTTTGAAACTACTTTTCCTTCATCTATAGCCTTTAGTATATTCATCTCTTCATTTTTATAGATGTCTTTACATTCCTTTATGGCATTTTGAGCGTTTTCCTGGACAGAAAGAGCATTTTCCTTAGACTTGCTTGCATTTGTATTTACATTAATTGCCTTATCTGATAATTGATTTATATTTGAATCTATCTCTTCCACAGATGCAGTAACTTCCTCAGCAGAAGCTGTTGTCTCCTGAGAACCGTTTACGATATCATTTATAGAATTGTTTATGTTCTCAAATTTAGACGTCATTCCCTGGACAGTTGCAGAAAGTTCCTGACCAGAAGCACTCATATTCTCAAAATTGTCAATTATGGTCTTCACCAAAGATTTCACATTTTCCTGAGCCTTATTGAGTGAAAGAGCTGCATCTGCAAATTCATCCTTTCTCTTTATAATTATAGGAGTGCTAAAATCACATTCTGACAATCTCTTAGCAAATTGCTGTATATGAGTTAAAGGTTCTGTTGCGTATTTTGCAATAAATATGCCGCATATAACAGCTATTACCAGCATAATCAATAAAATTATAATGGCCGTTGTGATAGCGGCATTCAATCCCTGTGCATAATCACTTTTGGGACTGACCGCCATAATTGTCCATCCTGTTTCTCTGGATTTATTAAATCCAGCTATCTTAGATTCCTTTCCACTTCCATATGCCACATTCCCTTGACTTTTACTTAAAACGGATTGCCCAGAAGGGATTTCCACTTTTATATTCTTCATTACCCTGCTCTTATCAGAATCCGCAATAATTGTGCCGTCTGCTGAAACCAGTAATGCATATCCACTTTTCCCTATTTTAGTCGTAACTAACTTGTCTCTCAACGTGGATAGATCAATATCAAAACCCACAGCACCTTTCTTGCCGTTACTAAGTTGAATTTTTTTAGCAATGGTTATGACAAGTTTACCTGTAAGGGCATCTTTATAAGGTGCAGTTACATATATCTGTCCATTGGCAGCCATGGCATCTCTATACCAGGGTCTGGATGTTGGATCAAATCCTGCAGGTAATTTTACACTTTGAGGATATACTATCATCTGCTTTGTTTCATCCGCTAAATATGACTGCATTATATCCTTGTTACTCTGTGTTATGCTCCCCAGTGCATTTAATAGCTCCCCCTTATCCTGTGAAAGCACGTCTTTATTAACTGATAATGATTGCAGATCATGCTTTAATGAAAGGCTATGTAAATCAATATACGAAACCTTCTCCTTTGCTATTTGATAAGTCAGTTCCTCAGCGTTGTCATTTGTAATTTTAGACAAAATGAAATAAGAAAAAATCGATATTATAAGTAATGGTATTATAATAAGCAATATTAATATACCAATCAGTTTATGGTGTAATGACATCCTATTCTCCATAATTTAATCCCCCTTATGTTTATAATATCCAATTATCTACATACTACCATATTATGTCTATAAAATCCACTAAATACCTAAAATTTTCACCTATTTCGCACTAATTCTGCTATAAAAAACATTATTTTCATACCAAATCGAACAAATTTCTCCTCATATTCCGTCACTACATTTTCATCAAAGCCGCTATTATGTAGATCATATGTCAAATACTCTATCTTATACCCGCTCTCTATAAAATAACCCTGAGATTCTTCAAAAAGTCCCCTATCATCTGTTTTAAACCATATCTGACTCCCCGACTTCAAAAATTTCTTATACATATTTAAAAATACAGTATGAGTCAACCTTCTTTTTTTCTGTCTTCTCTTAGGCCATGGATTGCAGAAATTTATATATATTCTTTCAATCTCATTTTCACTAAAGATTTTCTCAACATTTACTATATTCATAGGCACTATTCTTACATTTTCTATTCTATTCTCCTTTACCTTTCTCAATGCATATACTAAAACTTCATCCTTTAAATCAATTCCTATATAATTTATATTTTTATTGTTCAGAGCTTGCTCGCATAAAAATTTCCCTCTTCCACAGCCCAGTTCCAAGTATATGCTATTATTGTTTCCGAATTTGTCTTTCCACTTTCCCTTACATTTTTCAGGTTCTGTTATTACAAAAAAGCTGGTCTCCATTTCAGGTCTAGCCCACCATTTTTTTCTGAGTCTCATATTAGAAAATTCCCTTCTTATATTTGTGATATACAGCTTCCTAAGACAAAATTTATTATCTCTTTTAACAGGAAACTTGTCAATAACATTCTTCAAATATATTTTATATTAAAGTTTTTTCTACAATATACGATAATAATAAGCAAAATAATTATACATAGAATAGCATTTGGGTTGTGAAATCATGGAATATTTTGTAGAAGAACTTAAAAACAAAAAGATAATCAGTAAAGATGATATACAAATTCTCAAAAATTATATAGACAAAAAATATCTTAAAATTAGTTCAAGAGAAAAAGCAAAAATGCTTTCCAACACTATACATCATATTTTAGATAAAAAGTTGAATGGTCTTCCTGAAACCTACAGGCAAACTATAAAACTAGATATTTTGAAAGAAACCCTTTTTAAAGACCAAAAATCCATCTTCATGTATGATATATTCAGCTACTGTATGAAAAATGAATTTTTAAAAAAGAATTTTAGAAAGGAACTTACCCAATGGGTAAACAACAATATAGAGAACAAGATTGAAGAAATCGATCTAACCAATTATGAAAAAAGCATTAAAAAAGATATGCCCTCACCATCAACTAAGTGCAGTGAAGGTATATTCAATCACACCTCAATTTTTGATTCAAAGCGTTTAAAATTACCAAAAAGACTTGTGAAAGTTATTTTAACAGCTATTTTAATTATAGGTATAATAAGTCAATTTACGCTACAATCAAATTTTAATGCAATTAAATTTTCACAAATGGAAAATTTAATTGACAGTATAACCTTAGAAAATTACAAAAAGAATTTTCCCAATATATATCTGCCGGAATATTTGAAGTATCAGAGTATAAATGTAAATAAGTTAAAATCCTATTTAAATACTCGAAATTCACTATTATGTAAGGAACCTTACTTCTCCACTATAATCAATACATCAAGAGAATTTAATTTAAATCCTATTTTACTTTTTGCCATAACGGGCCAGGAACAAAATTTTGTCCCTGCAAATACACCTAATGCTTACAAAATAGCCAACAACCCTTTTAATGTATACCACAGTTGGAAGGAGTATAACACAAATATAGAGGATTCCTCAAGAATAGCCGCTCATACCATTATAAATCTATCTATAAACAAACCGAAAGAAAATAACCCCTTTATTTGGATAGGTAAGAAATATGCACAAGATAAAAACTGGGGAAAAGGTGTACAATCTATATTTAAAGAGATAAATTATTATTATACAACTCATTCACAGTAATTAACGTGTTTAAATCAAAAGATATTATTAGCTACTCTGATAAAAGTCTTATATATCATAAAAGATGGAATACCCACTACATACTTGGCCAATGGAGTAGCCACAAACAATAGTAATATTATAATCTGATATCTGTATATACTTCCTGATATTCTATAAAACAGTGATGGAAAAATATCTCTCAATATATGGAATCCATCTAGACCAGGTATTGGTATCAAATTAAAGACAAATAACATACAGTTTATATTTACAATGTACAGTATAATTTTAACCACTAGATTAAAAATTGAAGAAGTTTCTGTAGCCAATCCTCCCCACTTGTACAACAGCACTACCAGCATAGCAGCCAAAAATGCTATTATTAAATTTGCAAGTGGGCCTGCAATAGAAACCTTCAAGTCATCTTTATTTCTATTTTTAAAAGCACTGGGATTGATCTCCACCGGCTTCGCCCAGCCAAACCCAACCAACAATATCATTATAAATCCTATAATGTCCACATGAGCAAAGGGGTTTAATGTAAGCCTTCCTTGAAATTTAGGAGTTTTATCTCCTAACCTATCTGCTGTAATTGCATGTGCAAACTCATGAAATGCAAATCCTATCAATATAGCAGGTATGATAAGTACTTTTTCTAATATAGTTTCAGTCAAATATTTCATTCCTTCCTTTTTTAATTTTAGTTTAACGATACTTCTTCCAATTGGCCATTACTTATGGATGCAACCCCGCCTTCAAATATCTGTATAAAATTTCCCTTATATATATATTGCTTTCCAGTTGCTACATCAGTAACAACTCCCTTTAAATTGTCATTTATGTATATTTTCCCTGAGGGCATTAAAAATATGTCATCTCTATTTACAGATTTATTTAAATTTATATTTTCATAAGCATCTTCATCTGAATTGATACTGCCGCAATAAATATTTGATATCTTTCCATTCTGTTCATCTCCAATATATATTCTATCATTTTCATCAGCCCCTATCCATACAGGATTTTTAACTCCTTTAATGGTAATAGGCTCTTCTCTGCCTGTAACATATATATTGTGATATATATCATCTTCATATATTAATTTATCATCAAGATATAAAATTCCTATATTGCCTATCATATAGGACTTCGTATATACTTTTTGCATTTCATTCATTATATTTATTCTGTATATATTTGTTCTTCGTCCTCTGTTCTGTATTTTAACATATATTACATTTGTATAATGAGATTCCTGTATATCATTGATTTGAGCCTTTTCATCATAACAATCCAATTCCTTACTGTTTTCTTTTATATCCTTGTCAGCTTCATAATATGACAAATTAAATTTGTAACCTTCATCAGAATTACGTTTTTCTGCTATAAGCATTCTATTTCTATCTTTAAGCCATTTATAAAAAGATATTTCCGTTCCATCTTCAAATTCTACATTTTTTCCATCACCAGTTTTTGAATCCACAACCTTTAAAATGTTATCTTGGTAATAAGCCACATATCTTCCATCAAAGGAAACACTGACATTCTTAGCATTTTGCGGTATTTTTACAACAACATCTTTTTTCTTAGGTTCACTTTTTAAAACCTTTTTGGCTTTTATTTCTGTCTGAGAAGACAGAAAATAATTATTTATATAAAATAATCCCGCAAATTGTACTACCAGTGATATAGATATCCATACAATAATTCTCTTAAAAACTTTCATCTCACACTCCCCTTTAATAATCTTACAATAGTTTCTATGGCTTCACATAAATAGCAGATGGAACAGATCTTTCACCTAGAGTATCACAGGGATTATTTATTACTTCTCCTTCATAATACATAGTGGAAGAAGATCCCCCATCTAAATTTGTGGCATTTACTGCTCCATATTTAATCATTATATTCTGAAGATCTCTCAGGGAAGCACCTATACTTTTAGTCTGACGTCCGTCTATAACAAGAAAAATTATAGATCCATCTGCCCTTTGGCCTATAGCTGTTCTTGGGGCTATTCCCCATCCGCCGTCTCCTGTTATGGTTCCTTTTCCATTTACCACCAGAGCAGGTTTAAAAGATATAGCCTCTGTGACACCTCTTTTTTTCATATCATTCAAACTGTGATTTCCTACTAAAAGCTGCCCTTTACTTGTAATTGCCATTACACCTGATTTTTTATCGGGATCTTCTAAATCGTTAGACAGGATTTTACCATTGCTCATCAGTATACCTGTAGGCTTCCCTCCAGTGCCGGTCCATTTACTGTCCCCAGAGGAACTATCCTTAAATCCCCCTCCATTTATAGCAGCTACGGCATTATTTCTCCTTGCTATTCTGCTGGTGAGTTCTCCCACTACTCCCAGTTTGCTGCTGTATCCAACCTTGACTCTAGTGGGATCATGAATTATCAATATATATCCCTTAAATTTCTTTTTATCATCACTTATATCTTCCCTTTCTATACTGCTATCATGTTTATTTTCAAAATTTAAAATTTTTGCATTATCCACATTTCCAACAGTATTTCCCGCCAGTATTTTTTTTATATCTTCATCTGACAAAAATAATTTTGCAATGTATTGATGACTTAAAGTTGTCATAGCTGCACCTACTACAGTTCTCTTTATGTTTTCAAAAGGACCGTAAAATATCAAGAAAGGGGCCGTCATTCCGGTAAATATACACTCAAATAACAAAAAACAAAGCACCAGTTTCCAAACTGATTTTCTCTTTTTACCCGATGTTCTCCTTTTTTTCATATATTAAAACCTTTCCTTTCTAACCTAAAAATACATGATAAATTAAAAATATATCTTTCAATATTGTACAATAAACGATAAAATTTTTAAATAGAAATAATTATAAATAGCATAAAAACTTCATAACGGGTCAAATAAAAAAGATATCCACTATGATAACATATAACAATATGTTCATAGTAAAATATCTTTTTATGGTACCATTATCTTTAATATTATTCCATTTATAGTCTTTTAGAAGCTTCATAGGCCAGTGGGGATCTTTCACATTCATCGTTCTTTAAAGTAACCTGATAACATAGGGTACTTCCCTTCATCTTTTCCGATGCATAGGATAATCCATTAGATCTGGAATCCAAAAACGCTTGATCTATTTGATCTGGATCTCCTATTAACAGCAGCTTGGTACCTACTCCCACCCTTGTTATTATAGCCTTTACCTGTTTGGGTGTTAAATTTTGAGCTTCATCAACTACAAGCCAGTTTTTTGTAATAGAACGTCCTCTCAAATAGCCCACCGCTTCTGTAGTTATAATTTTTCTATCAAACAGTTCCATTACTTTATCCTCTAATTCTTTTTCATTTTTATATCTTTCCTTCTCATCAGAATCCACCAATACCTCAAGGTTATCCAATATTGGCCTCATAAGCGGAAATATTTTCTCTTGTTCTGTACCTGGCAAAAATCCTATATCTTCACCCATAGTAACATTGGGCCTACATACTAACATTTTTCTATACATTCTGTTGTCCTCTTCCATCATGTTGTGAAGTCCTACAGCTAATGAAAAAAAAGTTTTTGCCGTACCAGCAGGTCCTTTTATTATCACAAGGGGAGCTTTTTCCGCATTTGTAAGGAGAGCTTCCAGCATAAATTTTTGACCCACATTTCTTGGATTTATTCCCAGAGGCGAGCTGTCCTTAAAATTAAGCGGAACAATTTTTTGCCCATCAAATCTTCCAAGAGCAGTTTGTTTAGGATGTTCAAAACAGTGTATTATGACAAATTCATTCACATAGAGAACCGGTATAAAATATTCTTCAGTTTCTTCATCATAACAGGTGATTTTATCAGTTTTCATATACTTTTCTCTATAAAAATTTTCTATGTCCTGCTTTGATGCATATATATCTATCCTTCCTGTATATTGGCTTTTATCCTCCGGAACAACTTTTTCATAAAAATCCTCTACTTCTATATTTATAATATCAGCTTTAATTCTTTCAAAAATATCTTTTGTTATAAGGCAGACATTTTCGCCTTGATCTTTAAGCCCCTTACATACCTGTATTATTCTGTTATCCGGCTTGCTCTTATCCCAGGCTGGCGGCAGCTTTACATCATAATGATTCATTTCAACCCTGAATTTTCCTCCAGATGTCAGCTGTACGCCTTTATTAATTTTTCCTTTTTTCCTCAGGCCATCTATTAACCTAGCTGCATGTCTTGCATTGGCACCTAAATCACTTTTGTCTTTTTTGAATCCATCTAATTCTTCAAGTACCACCTCCGGTATAACTACATCACCATCTCCAAAAGACAACATGGCCCCTGGTGAATACAGAATAACATTGGTATCTAAAACATAAGTCTTTTTCAAAGCTATTCCTCCCCTCTAATCATTATTATAATATATTCATCTGTACATATAAATGCATTTATTTAATTATAAAATCGAATTTGCCGCTAAATATATTTATATATTATAAAAAGTAAGCACTGTACATTTCCAATGCTTACTTTTTTAAGGGAGATCTATATAACTAGGTCGTTTACTTCTTGTATCTTTATTTTATACATCTGATGTTACAATACTGTGTCATATATATTAAATAGTTGTTTATTTTTTGAACATTTTATGAATAATTTAATTTTACATTTTATTACACGCGTTCATCCAATTACCTGTAGTAATTTTCATAATAATGCACAAACTTAATTATAAGCGGTAGAATCTACTATAAATATAAAAAGGAGGAGTTATTATATCAGTGTACAACGATAAATTAACTACATCTCAAGCTAAAGAGGCATTAAAACATTTTAAAATAAAATCAGCAAAAGAAATTGGAATAAACCTAAAGGAAGGCTATAATGGAGATTTAACTTCTCGAGAAGCTGGATCCATAGGTGGAAACATGGTAAAAAAAATGGTTGAAGCATATAAACAAAATTTAAAGTAATATAGAGCGGATATTTCAAAATTGCATTCTTGAAATATCCACTCTATATGTAATTGCCATTAAATAAGTTCAAGAATTCTTAATGCAAAAAATTGTATTTATAAATCGAACGCTTATATTTTTCATCAACACCACACTTAGTTTTATATATGTGTTTATTTTGGCTCTGTAAATATCCAATAACATAATTTTCCATGGCATTCATAGCCTCCGGATCCCTGACCATATCTCCATGGGCATAATTGGTTTGTATTACACTAAATCTCCTATTGACATTTTCAAAATTATTGATCTTCTTTTTCAAAAAATCGACCAAGGATAATACATCGTTTTCTGTAATGTCCGGAAGTAATTTAGCCTCATCAGGATCAATTCCAAATTTCAAAGGATCCTCTTTGATCATTGAAATAATTCCTGCCAATGAAGGGGTACCTGTAGAAGGATCTCCGAGAAAATTCTTGCAATTGCCTCCAAGCAGCAACACATCTTTGTTGATATTCCAGGTCTTAGTGATATCATTATCCCATGCCATGTCCATATACTGTAAAAATTCATTATAGGATAATCCTGAATCCGATTCATACTCTAAAATATTCATAGTATCTTCTGTAACATTGAATTTTTCAAAATCCTTAAAATTATAATAAGCTCTGTCCAACAGCACTACATCCTTTACCCTTTCAGGATATTTTTTAGCAAACATCATGGCTGTATCTGCTCCAAAAGAATGTCCAACTAAATGTGCTTTTTTTATACCATATGAGTCCAACACCGCCTTTATTGAATTCAATTGAGTATTCCAGGAGATAAAAGGTACATGCCCACTATTGCCATGATCTAAATAATCTAAAGTTATTGTCATATATGGATTATTCTTGTTGTATAAAAATTCACCATGGCTGTGACTGCCACCCAATCCATGCAGAAATACAATCGCTTCCTTTGAGTTTGGGTGGTAGTTATAAACTTCAGTATATATTTTTATTCCTCTATAATCAACATACCTTTGACTAATATTGTCATCTGCTCTACAGGGTATTACTATAAAACTTAAAACCAGGACAATTATAAAAGTTAACGAAAAAATTTTCTTCATACAAATTCCCCCAAAATAAATATTTTTATTTAACATTCCACATAAATCTTTAAATTCCTTTAAATTCCTATCATTAATGTATATTCTTTTTATAATAACAGCAATTGTTTTTAAGAAAGTATTAAGAATAATAT
>NZ_FXYI02000097.1:0-13922 GCF_900184915.1 Clostridium sp. HV4-5-A1G
TATAAATATAGTATTTTTATATTATATTTTCAATTTTATTTTGATTTTCCCAAGATTACGTTAAAATATAAAATTTAATAATTGTGAGGTGTTACTTTTTGAACAGTGAAGATATAGATAATATGACAGTTGCAAAATTGAAAGATATTGCAAAGGCCCTCGAGATCAAAAGTATATCTAAATATAAAAAATCTGAATTAATTGAAGAAATAAAAAGGGTTTCTCCTGCTTATATAAATAAAAACGGTATCGTACTTAGAGAGAAAATAAGCCCTAAAAATGAGGAGTTAAGCAAACACAAGGAGTTGGAACATGGTATAAAAACATCAGAGAATAAAATTCACGAATCTAAATCACAGGAACAGAGGATAAATTGTGATGAAAAAAGAGAAAAGCTTAAGGAAATGATAAGCGAATCAGATAGTGCAAGAGGAGTGCTTGAGATAATTGAAAATAATAATTATGGATTTTTAAGAGGTAAAAATTATCTTACAGGTCCTGACGATATATATGTATCCCCATCTCAAATAAGAAGATTCAATTTAAAAACCGGTGATGAGGTATGCGGAAAAGTTAGAATTCCAAAAGAAGGAGAAAAGTTTAAAGCATTACTGTACGTTCAAAAAGTAAATGGGGAGAATCCAGAAAGAGCAGTTGGAAGAAAACCTTTTGAAACACTCACTCCTATATATCCTAATCAGAGATTAAGGTTAGAAACTCAAAGTTCAAATCTGTCTACAAGACTTATGGATATAATATCACCTATAGGCAAAGGACAGAGAGGAATTATAGTTGCCCCACCTAAAGCAGGCAAAACTACTCTTCTAAAAAAAATAGCCCAGAGTATTTCAAAGAATCACCCAGAAATAAAACTTATAGTTTTACTTATAGATGAGAGACCTGAAGAAGTTACTGACATGCAGAGATCTATAAATGGAGAAGTAATTTATTCTACTTTTGACGAAGAACCGGAACATCATACTAAAGTTGCCTATATGGTGCTTGAGAGAACCAAAAGAATGGTGGAACAAGGTCAGGACGTAGTAATACTTTTGGATAGTATCACCAGGCTTTCCAGAGCATATAATCTGACTATAACTCCAACTGGTAGGACTCTTTCAGGAGGTTTGGATCCGGGAGCACTTATAATGCCAAAAAAGTTTTTTGGTGCTGCTAGAAATATAGAAGAAGGAGGAAGCCTCACTATACTTGCTACTGCATTGATTGAAACCGGAAGTAGAATGGATGATATGATATTTGAAGAATTTAAAGGCACTGGAAATATGGAGGTGCATTTAAACAGAAAGCTTCAGGAAAGGAGAATATTCCCTGCTATAGATATATATAAGTCTGGTACGAGAAGAGAGGATTTGCTTTTTGAAAGCCAACTTGAAAGGGAAACTGCTTTTAATATAAGAAAAGTGCTATATGATGACAACATTCAAAATATTACTGAACAACTAATAAACCTATTGGCAAAAACAAAGAATAATGTAGAGTTTATGAATATTGCAAGCAAGATGGAATTGAATAAATCATTAGATAAGCGTTAGAATAAAGACCTGTCTTTTTATACTTAAAGACAGGTCCTATAATAAAATGAGAAATTGTATATTTTATTGTAATTATTCTTCATTTTTCAAATTAAATTTCTTTAAGAATCTATCAACTCTTCCACCGGCGTCGACTATCTTTTGTTTACCAGTGAAGAAAGGATGGCATTTAGAGCATATTTCCACCTTTAACTCTTTTTTTGTGGAGCCAGTTGTAAAGGTGTTTCCACATGCACACTTAACTACCGCATCATGATAGTATTCTGGATGTATGCCTTTTTTCATATTGTTCACCTCTTTCAAGTTTATATGACGAAACTCTAATTTTAACTTCTGTATTATAACACAGGCATAGTGCTAAGTCAACAAACAGCCAAAAATTTCTGTGAGTAGGGCTAATTTATTATAGAGAAATCAAATAAATACTTTAATATATTTAATACCTCTGTTAGAATATATTTGATTATATAAAGAGTTGATATTTAATTTTTGCAACTTTGAGCTTTAAAATGAAGGTGAAGCCTTTAGATAAAATAGATTGCATGAGAGGTGAATACAATGTCAAGAAAAACATCTGTTGGAGGTCAAGCTGTAATAGAAGGAGTTATGATGAGAGGGATCCACGGTATAGCTATCGCTGTTAGAAAATCCAATGGTGAAATTGTAGTTAACAGGGAGGAGAGTATACCATATAGTAAGAAAAATAAATTTTTTGGGTTACCTGTTATAAGGGGATTTGTATCTTTAATAGAATCATTGATTGTGGGTATAAATACATTGAATTATTCAGCAACGTTTTTTCAAGAAGAAGAGGAACCTACGAAATTTGATGATTGGTTTGAAGGTATATTTAAGGAAAAAAGTGAAGCCGTACTCATAGGTATAACTCTTATTATATCTCTTACTATAGCAATTTTGTTATTTTTCATATTTCCGACTTTTGCAGCAAATGTATTTAAAAAATTTGGAGTACGCGGCTCTATATCTCTTAACATAGTGGAAGGTATAATCAGAGTGTCCATATTTTTGATATATATATATGTGATAAGTAAGATGTCAGATATAAAAAGAGTATTTCAATATCATGGTGCCGAACATAAGACTATTTTTTGCTATGAAAATGAAAAAGAATTAACTCCAGAGAATGCAGCTAAATTTGGCAGACTTCATCCAAGATGTGGTACAAATTTTTTATTTTTAGTCATGATAGTAAGTATAATACTTTTTTCGTTAACCGGATGGGGAAATATTTGGCAGAGAATCTTATGTAGAATAACATTATTGCCTCTAGTATCAGGGGTTACCTATGAACTTATAAGATGGATGGGGAAAAGCAATGGATTTTTAACAAGGGTTTTATCCTATCCAGGACTTATGCTTCAAAATTTGACTACAGAGGAACCGGACTATAGTCAATTGGAAGTGGCCATTGTGGCACTGAAGTATGCGGAGGGGATGGAAAGTGAAGATGAAAAAAGCAAGTATAATGAAGATGGACAGATAAAAGATATAGTAAGCGTAGATAGAGAAGGAGTACAGCTGGGAATATGTAAAAGTACAATGAAATGAATTCAATGAAAGTAGAGAATTTTTATGAAAAATAAGATAAATGAACTTTTAAAATATGGATATGAAATCTTAAAAAATGAAGAAATAGATAGTTATATTTTGGATGTACAGCTTCTTTTGGGAAAGGCTATAAATAAGAGCAGACTGTTTATATTTATAAATGGCGATTATGAAGTTACTGAAAAGGAGGCCCAAGATTATCGTAGATATATAGAGTTAAGGGAAAAAAAGATGCCTGTAAAATATATATTGAGGGAATGTGAATTTATGGGGCTAAATTTTCTGGTAACACCCGGTGTGCTGATACCAAGGCCGGATACAGAAACTTTAGTAGAACAGGCCTTAGATAAAGTAAGGAGTAATAATTTTCACAATATATGTGACCTGTGTTGTGGAACTGGGGCAATTGGATTGTCTATAGCTAAGTTTATAAATAATGTAAATATAAAATGTTGTGATATATCCCCTATAGCTTTAAAGGTTGCAACTGAAAATATAAAAAGATTTTCTCTACAAAAAAGAGTTGAAGTGATAAAGAGTGATTTACTTCAATATTTTATTGAAAATAAAATGAAATTTCAAATGATAATATCAAATCCACCCTATGTAAAAAAAAGTATGATGGATACATTGATGGAAGATGTAAAAAACTATGAACCCTATGAAGCACTTTGTGGAGGAGAAGATGGGCTGGTTTTTTATAGAGAAATTGCGAAAGAAAGTTTGACAGTTTTAAATAAAGGGGGAGTACTTATGCTTGAAATAGGTGATGATCAAAAAGATGAAGTAAGCTGTATATTGAAAAAATACGGCTTTATAAATATATCCTGTGTCAAAGACCTATCAGGGAAAGATAGAGTAATCAGTGCGGTGGCTGGGGGAAAAATTATAGAGTAAATTTAACAGGTATTTTCTGTTTTCCAAGTTTATTGCTATAAATAAAAGTATTATGATATAATAATGTATTGTGAAAATGTTTATACGGAGTGATAAAAATTATGTTAGAAAGACTTGATTTCATAGAAAATAAATATGAGGAATTATCCATTAAAATAAGCGATCCTGCGGTTATAGAAAATCAAAAAGAATGGCAAAAACTGTGTAAGGAACATGCCGAAATGGAAGAAGTGGTTGTGAAATACAGGGAATATAAAAAGGCTGTTCAGGATCTAGAAGACAATAAGGATATGCTTAAAGAGGAAACGGATAAAGAAATGAGGGAAATGGAACAGGAAGAGGTAAAAAATCTTACAGAGCGCATAGATGAAATTGAAGATGAATTAAGGATTCTACTTATTCCTAAAGATCCTAATGATGATAAGAATGTATTTGTAGAAATTAGAGGTGGAGCAGGAGGGGAAGAGGCAGCTTTATTTGCGGCAAATCTTACAAGAATGTATACCAGATATGCAGAGCGCAAGGGGTGGACAATAGAAACCATAAGCTTAAATGCTACGGATATAGGTGGATTTAAGGAAATTGTATTTATGGTAAAAGGAAAGGGAGCCTACAGCAGGTTAAAATATGAAAGCGGTACTCACAGGGTTCAAAGAGTTCCAGATACAGAATCCAGCGGCAGGATTCATACTTCTACTGCAACTGTAGCAGTACTTCCAGAAGTAGATGATGTGGATGTAGTGGTAAATCCAAACGATATAAGAATAGATGTTTTTAGAGCATCAGGTCATGGGGGACAATGTGTAAATACTACGGATTCAGCTGTTAGAATTACACATTTACCTACGGGACTTGTTGTATCCTGTCAGGATGAAAAATCCCAGCTTAAGAATAAGGAAAAAGCCATGAAGGTACTTAAATCAAGGCTTTATGAAAAGGCAGAAGCTGAGAGAAATGCAAGTATAGCAGAAGATAGAAAGAGTCAGGTGGGAACGGGCGATAGAAGCGAAAGAATAAGGACCTATAATTATCCCCAGGGAAGAGTTACAGATCATAGAATAGGAATGACACTATATAAATTGGATGCATTTCTAGATGGAGATATAGATGAAATAGTAGATGCCCTTATAACTTCAGATCAGGCGGAGAAAATGAAAGCCATTGGCAGTAACTAACATATATGTGAAATGATTATGGAAAGTATGGAATACGGGGTAATATATAAGATGGAAGGAGCTGAAACAACCGTTAAACTCCACTTAACGGGAAAGTATGAATATAGATAAAGCTATTAGGAAGCAAAAAAAATCCCATAAGATACTTCTGCTTTCTACAGGCCTTATTTTTTTTATACTCCCGGGATATTTTATTTTGACAGGTAAATTTTACACATTTTACATAACTTACCTTATAGTGCTTGAAACACTTATTTTTTTGGCTATTATCATAAGAATTGACAATGCTTCATTGAGTTTTATTTATGACGGATATAAGTTGAAAGTAAATATGGGAATAAAAAATGGAAGGTTAAATATAATATGTGATAAAATTGTACTGGTGCATGTGGAAAACTATATGCGGAGAAATGCGGATGAAAGTGAATTTAGAATTATTCTCCTTTCGACATCTAAATTCAGAAGTGATAGAATGGTACTCGTACACAGAGAATTTCTCAAAAGACATGCTTATGTTGCCCATGAATACAACAAGCTGAAAATTTTAAGGCCTGAAGAGAGTTTTTATTATACTATAATAAAGAGAGGCCAATTGAATAAATATCCATTTTTAGATACAGTGTACAGAAGCTGTGTCTATGCGCATTTTACAGAGGAAGCTGTAGAAAAAATAAAATTTTATAGACAGAACTCAGAAAATTACACCTGGAAGAATGGAAAAATAAAAATATAATTCATATATTATGAAGTATTAAAATAAATATGAAATATAAATAATAAGCATAAGGTGATTTTTTGAGTATAAATTTAATTGACATAGTAGCAATAGGGAGTTTAGTATCTCTTACAGGTACTATGATAGGGGCTTCACTAGGTGTGGCAGTGAAAGAACCGTCTGATAAATTGCTGGGCTTTATAATAGGATTTGCAGGGGGAATAATGTTATCTGTAGTAGTATTTGATTTAATTCCCCAGTCCGTTGAAAAATGGAGTTTTGGCCTGACCATAATATTTGCAGTCTTAGGTATTGTGATCATTTCCACAATTGATGCAAAGGTGAATATAAACAGCAGCAATAAACATATGAAAATGGCATTTATGGCTTCACTTGGCCTTATGATCCATAATTTCCCAGAGGGGATAATAATGGGATGCGGATTTGCAGCAGGCAGTACCCTCGGACTGAAGATGAGTATTATAATTGCAATTCACGATATACCGGAAGGTATTGCCGTATCGGCACCTCTTATGGTATCTAAAGTAAAAATTCCAAAGATACTTTTTTATGCTTTTATAACAGCTTTTCCAACGGCTTTAGGAACCTTTGCAGGTACGTACATAGCAAATATATCTCAAAATGTGTTAGGAGCATGTCTTTCTATAGCTTCTGGAATAATGCTGTATGTGGTATGTGGAGAGATGATACCGGAATCTTCAAAACTATGGGAAGGTGTAACAAGTACACTTGGTACTCTCTGTGGTATTATCCTAGGGCTTATAATAGTACAGGTATTGTAAATTATGTACATTTAAAAAATAGTAAACTTGTAGTTTTAAAATAAAAGGTGGTTTATTAGCAGATGAATACGAAAATAAAGATGATAGATGAGACAAATTTAGATGAAGGGATTATTGAGGAGGCTGGAAAAATAATAAGAGAAGGTGGGCTTGTAGCTTTCCCAACAGAAACTGTTTACGGTCTTGGAGCTAACGCTCTTGATTCAAGAGCGGTAAAGAAAATATTTAAAGCTAAGGGCAGGCCACAGGACAATCCTTTAATTGTACATATATGGAATATAAAACAGATAGAAACTTTGACGCATGATATACCGGATATAGCCTATAGATTTATGAAGAAGTTTTGGCCTGGACCTATGACTGTAATTCTTCCTAAATCATCTATTATACCGGATGCTACCAGTGCATCACTTCCCAGTGTGGGAATTAGAATGCCATCTAATATAATAGCTAGAAAACTTATTGAAAAATCAGGAGTTCCCATTGCAGCACCGTCTGCCAATATATCCGGACGTCCAAGTCCAACAGATGTTGAAAGATGTATAGAAGATTTAAATGGGAAAGTGGATTTTATATTGGGAGGAGAGATGTGCCAGGTGGGGGTGGAATCTACAGTAGTGGATTGTACAGTTACACCTAGCTGTGTATTAAGGCCAGGTGGAATAACACTTGAAATGTTGAGCAAAATAGATAGAGAAGTTTATATAGATCCTGCAGTTATGAAAAAACCGGATAAGAACATAAGACCTAAAGCACCCGGAATGAAATATAGACACTATGCTCCCAATGCTCCGGTAAAAATAGTCAACGGAGATTTGAAAAAAACTATTGCAAAAATTAATGAAATGGTGCAAAATTATATAGATGAAAATAAAGTGGTAGGGGTAATTGCTACGGATGAAACAAAAGATTTTTATAAAAAGGGATTAGTAGTTTCTTTAGGTAGTAGAAGTAATATGCTTAGTGTGTCTAAGAATTTGTTTGAAACCCTTAGGAGTTTCGATGATAAAAAAGTTGATATTATATTGTCTGAAGCTTTTGAAGAAAAAGGTATTGGGGTTGCTGTGATGAATAGGTTAAATAAATCTGCAGGGTTTGATATTATAAAGGTGTAAGGTATACTGTTCATAGGGTACTTTTACTTTAGGGGGACTGGTTTGTGAAAAACATACTGTTTGTTTGTACAGGTAATACTTGCAGAAGTTGTATGGCAGAGGCTATATTCAATTCCATAGGTAATATGACGGATGTAAAAGCTTTGTCTGCAGGTATAATGGCATTTGATAATAGTGTGGCTTCTAAAAATTCTGCATTGGTTATAAAGAAAAATTTAAATGTAGACATAAGTAATAGAAAAGCTGTTCAGGTAAATCAGTATATGGTTAAGAATTCAATGATTGTTTTGGCTATGACTTCACATATAAAAGATATACTGCAGAAAAATTTTCATCAATTCAGAAATAAAATCTATACTTTAAATGAATTTGTTTCTTTAAAGGAGGATATAGAGGATCCTTTTGGAAAAAGTATTGTTGAGTATGAACATACATATAGTCAGTTGGAAAATAGCATTTTATTGTTAGTAAATAAGTTAAAAGAAGATATGGGCATTGATTAGATGTTATTATCTTCTTTTTTTGCGGGTATGTGCTCAGATAATGTTGAGGATCAAATAATAATATATTTTAGGAGGTATTTTTTATGAAAATCGCTATAGGGAGTGATCATGCCGGATTTCCGTTAAAAAAGGAAGTAATGAAATACTTGCGGGAAAAAGATATGAAATTTGAAGATTTTGGTACTTTTTCAGAGGATTCTTGTGATTATCCTGATTATGCACTAAAAGTTGCAGAAGAAGTTTCCAATAAGAACTATGATTTCGGCATACTTATATGTGGCACTGGTATTGGAATAAGCATTGCCGCTAATAAGGTACCGGGAGTAAGAGCGGCACTTTGTGGAGATACTTTTAGTGCTCATGCCAGTAGAGAACATAACAATGCAAATATACTTGCACTGGGACAGAGAGTAACAGGTTCAGGGCTTGCAGTTGATATAGTGGATACATTTTTATCTGCTGAGTTTCAGGGGGGCAGGCATCAAAGAAGAATAGATAAAATTACTGAAATAGAAAAAAAATATAGTAAATAGACTATTACTGTTTTTAGACTATAATTTTAAACTGTAAAATATTCATTTATTAAATTGGAGGAATTGAAATGAATAACATAACACAAATAACTCATCCCCTTGTATTGCATAAATTAGCTTTGATAAGGGACAAAAATACAGGTTCTAAGGACTTTAGAGATCTTGTAGAGGAAGTGGCTATGCTTATGGCCTATGAAGTAACTAGAAATTTTCAGACAGAAGATGTGAAAATAGAGACTCCTATAGGAAAGACAACCTGTAAAATGCTTTCCGGGAAAAAAGTGGCTGTAATACCTATATTGAGAGCAGGACTTGGCATGGTAAGTGGAATATTAAGGCTTATACCTGCAGCAAGAGTAGGTCATATAGGACTTTACAGGGATGAGACCACGTTAAAGCCTGTAGAATATTTTTGTAAATTGCCGCAGGATATAGGAGAGAGAGAGATAATAGTGACTGATCCGATGCTGGCGACAGGTGGGTCAGCTATAGATGCTATATCTATGTTAAAGAGAAAGGGTGCAAAGAATATACAACTTATGTGTTTGATAGCTGCAAGGCAGGGGATTGAGGCTGTAGTGGAAGCTCATCCTGATGTACATATATATACCGCAGCTATAGATGAAGAATTAAATGGAAATGGATATATAGTACCAGGTCTTGGTGATGCTGGAGATAGATTATATGGAACGAAGTGATAGGCCTTTTAGCTTACTGGACAATGTTCTAGAGCCCACTGTAATATAGGTGGGCTTTTGCATATTGAAGATAGAGATAAATTAGCAGGAAGTATTGAAGAGGATACCCGTTAAAAAGCAGCATCAATTGTTTTAAAATATCATTCAATAGTTTATAATATATAGTATATTCTTATGAAGCAAGGAGATATTTGTCGATGAGAAAAGATTGGGATAATTATTTCGTGGATATAGCATTTGAGGTTGCGGAAAGAAGTACATGCCCTAGGCTGCATGTGGGGGCAGTTCTTGTTAAAAACAGAAGAATAAAGGGTACTGGTTATAATGGAAGTCCCAGAGGATTAGAGCATTGTGATGAGGTTGGATGTTATCTTAAAAATAATCATTGTATAAGGACAATTCACGCAGAGGTGAATTGTTTGCTAGAAGTATCGCCAGAAGATAGAGAAAATTCAACGCTGTATGTGACTCATATGCCGTGTCCAGAATGTCAAAAATTGATAATTACCTGTGGTATTAAGAGGGTGGTGTATTCTGAAGATTACAAACCTGAAATTAATTGGTTTGAAAAAGCACCGCAAATTGAATTAATATGTTTAAAAAGAGCAGAATAACATAATATCTAAAGAACAAAAGATGTGATTGAGGAAGGTTGTTATGGATAATTTATATTTATTTGCAGTAGTTTCAGCAGCACTCTCAGCTGTTATTACACCACTTGTTAGAAAGTATGCTATAAAATTACAAATTGTGGATATCCCTAAAGATAATAGGAGGGTACATAATAAACCAATACCACTTTTAGGTGGAATGGCCATATACATTTCTTTTATGGTCACTCTATTTTTAAAATTAGGCAGGCTTACAAATTCTGAAATTGGCCTTATATTGGGTTCTACTGTAATAGTAATAGGAGGATTTGTAGATGACAAGTTCAATATAAAGCCCTGGTGTAAATTATTATTTCAATTGGCAGCAACTTTGATTTTAATAGTTTATGGAATTAAGATAGTATTGATTACCAATCCATTCAGTGGATTGTACCAATTTGTGAATTTAGGTATAATGTCAATTCCACTGACACTGATTTGGGTGATTGGAATTACCAATGCATTGAATTTAATAGATGGATTAGATGGGTTGGCTGCAGGCATTGCACTTATATCATCCATAACTATTTTTATTATAGCTGTACTGAATGGAAGAAACGAAGCTGCCATACTTACAATTATATTAGCAGGAGCTACAGCAGGTTTTTTGCCTTATAATTTTAATCCAGCATCTATATTCATGGGTGATACAGGAGCACAATTACTGGGCTTTTTACTTGCAGCTATATCTATTGAGGGAGCTGTTAAATCTGCAGCTGCTTTTTCTATAGCTGTGCCCATTCTTGCTTTGGGAATACCAATCTACGATACTTTATTTGCTATGGTGAGGAGAAAGATAAATGGGAAGCCTATCATGCAGGCAGACAGGGGACATTTGCACCATAGGCTCCTGGATATGGGACTTACCCAGAAACAGGCGGTTATGATAATGTACATTATAAGTGCAGTTCTTGGCAGCTTTTCCATAGTAGCCATGGAGATAAATGCGCAGAGATCCTATTTTTTGCTGATTATAGTAATGATTATTTTAATCTTGATAGCCTGGAAAGCTGGTTTTTTTAAACATAGAGAGTAAAATGGAGGATTTTATATGAAAAAGATCAAGAGTATTGCAATATTTGGCACAAGACCTGAAGCAATAAAGATGGCTCCCCTAGTTAAGGAGCTTGGAAACATAGAGAATATAGAAAATAAAGTCTGTGTTACAGCTCAGCACAGACAAATGCTTGATCAAGTTTTGGAGCTTTTTAAAATTGAACCGGATTTTGATTTGAACATAATGAAGAGTAAACAAACCTTGACGGGAATAACTACCAGGGTGCTTCAGGGGCTTGAAAATATATTTGATGAAGAAAAGCCGGATCTAGTTATTGTTCATGGAGATACTACTACCACTTTTGCAGGAGCTCTGGCGGCATTTTATAAGAAAATAGCAGTAGGCCATGTGGAAGCTGGCCTAAGGACTTATGATAAATATTTTCCTTTTCCCGAAGAAATGAATAGAAAACTTACTGGAGCTATAGCTGACCTGCATTTTGCGCCAACCACAGGTTCTAAAAATAACCTTCTGAAAGAAGGGGTACCTGAAAATAAAATATTTGTTACAGGGAACACAGTTATAGATGCTATGAATTTTACGGTGGAAAAAGGTTATGTATTTAACAATAATGAACTAAATCAGATAGACTATGATAACAGAAAAATTATAATGGTAACTGCTCATAGAAGAGAGAACTGGGGCAGGGGAATTAGAAATATTTGTAATGCACTTAAAAGAATTGTTCAGGATAATGCCGAAGTAGAAGTTATTTATCTTGTGCACTTAAATCCAATAGTAAAGGACGTGGTGTATAAAATATTGGATCATATTCCAAGGATACATTTACTGCCGCCTCTGGACACAAAAGAAACTCATAATTTGATGAATAAATGCTATATGGTCATGACTGATTCAGGTGGTCTTCAAGAGGAGGCACCTCATCTTGGAAAACCTGTGTTGGTACTTAGGAATGTAACTGAAAGACCAGAAGCTGTAGAAGCGGGCACAGTGAAATTGGCCGGAACTGATGAGGATAACATAGTTAAATTGGCAAATGAACTTATATTGGATCAAGATGAATACAATGTAATGAGCAGAGCCATAAATCCATATGGGGATGGTAAAGCATCTGGAAGAATAGCAGCAGCTATTTTACAGTATTTTAATATAGAAAGTGGCGAATATAAGGAGTTTCAATAAAATTTTTATTTGGAAATTGACAGGGATTACCTTATTAAAGCTAAAATCTTTGTGTTTTTTTTAACAAAAATATTGATAAAAGTCTAATTAGCTAGTATAATAAAGAGGATGACAGAAAACTTTGTAAATTAGAAATAGATAATTTAATTTAGGAGGATTAATTATGAGAGATGTAGTTATTGTAAGTGCTGCAAGGACTGCCATAGGAAAATTCGGGGGAAGTTTAAAAAATGTTTCTGCAGTAAAATTAGGTACTGCAGTTATAAAAGAGGCAGTAAAAAGGGCAAATATTAAACCAGAACTCGTAGATGAAGTTATAATGGGAAATGTATTGCAGGCGGGTCTTGGACAAAGTCCAGCAAGACAAGCTGCTGTATATGCAGGTATTCCTGTGGAAGTTCCCTCATTTACTTTGAATAAACTCTGTGGTTCAGGTCTTAGGGCAGTTAGTCTAGCAGCTCAGCTCATAAAAGTTGGAGATGACGATATAGTTGTTGCTGGAGGAATGGAGAACATGTCTGCTGCTCCATATTTACTTGAAAACGCTAGATGGGGAGCTAGAATGGGCGACGGGAAATTAGTGGATTCCATGTTGAGAGATGGTTTGTTTGATGCCTTTAACAATTACCATATGGGAATTACTGCAGAGAATGTAGCTGAACAGTGGCATATAACTAGAGAAATGCAGGATGAATTTTCAGCGTCATCTCAACAAAAAGCAGAAAAAGCTATAAAGAGCGGAAGATTTAAAGATGAAATAGTTCCAATTACCATAAAAGATAGAAAAAAGGGAGAAATAGTTTTTGATACAGATGAGTTCCCTAGATTTGGAACTACAGTCGAAACTTTATCCAAATTAAAACCGGCTTTTAAAAAGGATGGAACTGTTACAGCAGGAAATGCTTCGGGAATAAATGACGCAGCTGCAGCATTAGTTGTGATGAGCGCAGACAAAGCAAAAGAATTGGGAATAGAGCCAATGGCAAGGATTGTTTCATATGGGACAAGAGGTTTGGATCCTAAGATAATGGGCTATGGTCCTTTCTATGCAACTAAAATAGCATTGGAAAAGGCTAATTTAAAGGTAGAGGACCTGGATTTGATAGAGGCAAATGAAGCATTTGCGGCTCAGAGTTTAGCTGTGGCTAAAGATTTAAAATTTGACATGAGCAAGGTAAATGTAAACGGCGGAGCAGTAGCTCTTGGACATCCAGTTGGATGTTCCGGTGCAAGAATACTTACTACACTGCTTTATGAAATGAAGAAAAGAGATGCTAAAAAAGGCCTTGCAACATTGTGTATAGGTGGTGGAATGGGTACTGCCATAATAGTTGAGAGATAAAATTTGTATTTAATAATGTAAAATTTATAACATAGACGCAAGGGTTATGTTTTTTAGCAAAATTAATTTGTGAAATACATAACCCTTGTGTTTTTTTTGTAATAATTGTATGATTAAATCATACAGTTGTAATGTATTTAAGTAAATAATATACTATATTGAATTATAA
>NZ_FXYI02000098.1:0-13906 GCF_900184915.1 Clostridium sp. HV4-5-A1G
ATATTATATTGTATTTATTATTCAAATAAATACATTCCATTAATTATTATTGATAAAATTTCAGTATATGTAAAAAAAGTATAATTGTATACAATAAAAACAGTCCATTGGGGCATGGACTGTTTGCTCATAAATAAAAAGGGGGCTATTATTCCTTTTATTTATTCTTGCATATTCATTATAGTAAAATTAAAACAAAATATCAAGTAGAATATGAATTATTTTATATGGGGTCATCTATATAATTACATAAATATGCATTAAAAAATTTCACGGCTAAATTTTTTTTATACTTTCTATTTCTTCTTTAGACAATTCTCTATATTCCCCTTCCTCTAAACTATCCTCCAATTTTATTGGGCCAAACCGTATTCTTCTCAAATAAACTACATTTTTGCCCAAAGAATTAAACATCTTCTTAACTTGATGAAATTTTCCTTCCTGTACAGTCACCTCTGCCCTGGAACCATCCTGAGTAGATTCCATGATGTGCAAAGCAGCAGACATACACTTATATCCGTCTTTTAATACTATACCTTTTCCAAATTTATCAACATCGGACTCATTTAAAGGCCTATCTATTTCAGCATAATATACTTTATCCACATGGCTCCTTGGAGATATCAATCTATGATTTAACTTTCCATCATTGGTAATTATGAGTAATCCCCTGGTATCCTTATCAAGTCTTCCTACAGGAAAGGGTTTAAAAGACTGGTATTTAGGCTCCAGAATATCTATAACCGTCTCATCAAAATTATCAAAAGTTGCAGATACAACTCCACAAGGCTTATTCATCAAAATATATATGTATTTTTTATAATCTACATTTTCTCCAGAAATTTCTATACTGCACTCATAGGGATTTATTTTCACAGAATTATCTTTTACAACTGCCCCATTTATTTTAACTTCTCCATTTTTTATTATTGATTTTATTTCTTTTCTAGTGCCATATCCCAAATTGGCCAATATCTTATCCAATCTATCCACTTTACTGACTCCTTTTTTCGTTAATACTATAGTATTTTCCACTTAAAATCAAGCTATTAAAGATTCATATAATTGAATAAATTAATGCATAAAAATACAGAACGCTTTTCACAGTATATCCGGCAGTTCTGTATTCTACAATTATAAATTTAAATCTATATACTTAATTATCCATAATATTGCATAACTTTTTGCACATAATTTCTAGTTTCATAGGGCAGCTTGACAATATCCGAGCTGCTATTTACGCCTCTATTTTTTAAAGTTCCAGGTCCCGCATTATATGCCGCAAGAGCTAGTTCTTTGGAATTTCCAAACATATTGAGCATATTTCTCAGATACTCCGTTCCAGCATCTACATTTTGTTCTACATCATAGGGATTTGTCACACCTAATTCACTAGCCGTCCCAGGCATAAGCTGCATGAGTCCCATGGCTCCTGCAGAAGATTTGGCCTGTGGATTGAAACCGGATTCCTGTTTTATAACTGCCATTATCAAATTTTTATCCACACCGTATTTTCTGGAAGCACTCTCCACCGCTTCATCAATACTCGAATTTCCACTTTTTACGTCATCTCTTACACTATTGTAGATATTATTCAGTCTTTGTCCGCCTCCATATCCCAGCTTGCTCAAGTCCTCATCATCCAGAGAAAGTTTGGATATATCTATATTTCCACTGCTGTCTGACAATGCTTTTGTCAAACTTTCCATAACAAGTTGAAATGAATCCTGGTTTTCAAAGGCCTGCTTGAATATTTCTGTCATAAACTCCAGCTGTAAAACTTTTTGGATATTCTTATCCTGATCTGTAGAATTTATATTATTTAAACTCATTATTTCACCCGCCTAAAAATATATTACTCTATTACTCTTCTTTTATCGTATTAAAGTATATAAACTTAAGTCTGCCGCTATTCGGTCTTAAAAGAGAATATGCTGTAGTCCTCATAGGAAACTTTACTGCGCTGACTTTTACAAAGGGCTAATATTTTATACTCTCCTCTATTAAAAGGAATATAAGTATAATAATTTTTTTTGCTGTAGTCCTGTACTAAATTCCAATCCCCCTTTTCCATGACGTAAAATTCATACATAACATCTTTTCCACCTTCTTTATGAACCGTAAAGGTCACAGGTATACTACATTTAAATTTCAAATTATCACAGGTTATTCTTGTATTAGTTATAGGGAGCGCTTCATTGACTTCTACACATACTTCTTTTTTACAATCAAATTCTTTTTTACTTTTAACATTTTTTGCAAAAATTTCCAATCTGTATACACCGCCGTATTTGGGAACAAAAGCATATATTTTCTGAGGAACAAAATCTGTTTCCTCCACTTTATGGTTATTTATATTGAGTACATACTTTATAACAACATTTTTAGTGTTTTGCACCACAGAATTTATAACAATTTCATCTCCTACTAAGAAAAGCTCTTTCACAGGATATAGTATGTAATCAATTACGGCAGGAATATAGTCAAAAACCTCTATACTTTTTATTGAATGACAATCATATTCTCTATCGGAATATTGGTCTTTTACCCTCGCTTCCAGCTCATACTTTCCACTTTCCTCTGGAGTAAATTCCATAAAATTATCTTTGCTATAATCTATATTTTTTAATTCAGTCCCCTCTTTCCTTATTAAAAATCCATATTTGAGATCCACTCCACCAGAAGCATTCACCTTCATCTTAATAGTTTTACCCTTTAATACAGGATTATCTACATTTAAGATCATTCCCTCAATTTTAACTGGTTCTCTACTTCTTTCATCTATAATATAATTTAGATATTCTATAGCCTCATAATTTCCCTGAAAAGATCTATCTTTTACCATTAGGATAAGTTTATATCTGCCTGGTTGTTTGCTTTCCCATACATAACTGTCACAGGTAGTATACCCGGAATCTTCACTGTAATTTCCCTCAATCACATACCTGTATAAAAGTTCCCTTCCACCTATGACCTCTGCTTTTAAAGTTATCTTTACTCCGCACAACTGAGGATAGTTCATGTCTGCAATAAAATTTTTTATATAGATTTTATTGTATTTTTTGACTCTAAAATTCAAAACAGCCCTGTCATCAAATTTATTCATGGAATATATATCTTTTGCCAGACATAAAAGTCTATATTCACCACTTTTTTTCTCTACATAACTTACTATCCTTTTTGTAGAATAATTTTGAATGCACTCTGTTTCTCCATTAGAACTTATTTTAAAAAATTTATAGAGTATTGTCCTATCACTATCATGATCTGAATCTATCTGAAAAATCAGTTCTGAGTCTTCGAGAAGGTCCGAAGTTAAGCATTTAAAATCAGTTATTACCACATTTTTTAAAGAATATACCTGAAATTTTGCACTTTGAAAATCATCAAAATCATTTTTAGAATCTATATTCTTGCATTCTACCAGTATTTCACCCTTTCCTTCGCCTTTAACCACCCAGGAAAGTACATTATCTGCCGAATAATCCTTTATCATTTCCCATTCATCTTCTATTCTTATCCAATACCTGAACAAAAGGGGAAATCTAGTAGTATCCACTGTTATATTAAGCTTGTCTCCTAATTTAAGCTTGTCCTTATCTATATAAATGCCGCTTATTAACTTTTCCTCTGCCTTTCCTATTATATAATCCATCTTAGATACATAATCAAAGCTCTTATTTCCTCCTACTTTTTTAGCCTGCACCATCAATATATATTTTCCATCTTTCTCAGGAATCCACTCAATTTTTTCCTCGTTCGTAAAATCCTTTAAGATATCCCATACACCATTACATCCTATCATATACTTATAAACAAGCTTTTGCTTTAAGTTATTATCCACATTGATAATAACTTTTGACTCTTTCGCCTGCGGACTTTTTAAATTACAGTTTATAGCCAGCTCATTCATCTAAATCATCCCCTACGTATAATAATTCCTTTGATCAGATTTTTCTAACTTATATTATACTATAATTCCATATTTTGTAATAGTATTTTTTATGTATTTATTTCTATACAAGGGAATAATTTAAGATAATCACTGAATATCAATGAAATGAATGTATCAACTCAAGTAAATTTTTTTCAAGTCTATGATCATCCTCTTTTGTCCGTTTTTTTGGATTGCAAGTCTTTCCTCCTGATCTTCTCACCTTAGAAGATATATGCCTTTCAAAAAGGAGCTTATCTATATTGTCATTACTGTATATATATCCTTTAGGACTTATGGCATAGGCATTTTTGCCAAGAGCCATGGCTGCCACCCCATAATCCTGACTTACTACTATATCTCCTTTTTCAGTGTTGTTTATAAGATACATATCCACACTTTGAAATCCACTGTCTACATATTCCACACTGCTGTAGTCAGAATCTAAAACATGATTTAAATCACAGTACATTTTCACTGGAACATTGTTTTTTCTGGCAACATTTTCTATTATATCCTTACCTGCACAAGCATCCGCATCTACTAATATTTTCATATTTACAATTGCTATCTCCTCTATTTTTTTTGACTTTTTTTATTGCTCTTCAATTTATCCTTATTATTTTTTAAAAAATTGGCTTTCAGTAAAACAGTAAGGCCGGAAAGTGCCAGCGCACACAAGATAGAAATAATCAACATCTTTATTATTGATATGGGATTAAGCTCTGAAGTATTGACGTAATTTAGCAAACAAAACAAGATCGTATATATTACTAAGGACTTAATAAACACCTTCTTCATAAAAATTTCCTCCTATTAAGTAAATAAAACCCGATTTTACCTATTATTATAGACATGATGAAATCAGCTGTCAACGCAGATTATAAGTACCATTTCTAAGCATCAAAATTCAGACTTGGCTGGATATTTTCATCGGCACTGAAAAAATTTATTATTTCATGTTTGCACTTTAGTAAAAATAATCCTGCCTTATGTACAACAGCACAGTAAAGCAGGTGAATTTAAATTGTCAGTCAAGTATTCCTTCCAATTCCTTCTTTTTATATTCATAACCTGGTTTTCCGAGGAAGGCAAACATATTTTTCTTATAGGTCTCAACTCCCGGCTGGTCGAATGGATTTATTCCCATCAAATAACCGCCAATTCCACAAGATTTTTCAAAAAAATATACCATATACCCAAAGTAATAGGCAGTTAATTCAGGTACATTTAAAACTATTACCGGTACGTTTCCCTTATTATGGGCTAAAACTGTTCCTTTAAAAGCTTGATGATTTATAAAATCTATAGATTTTCCATCCAGGAAATTAATTCCATCAACATTTTCATTATCTTTTTCTATGAATATCTCCCTTCTAGGCTTTTCTACATTTATGAAAGTTTCAAACATTATTCTCAAACCCTGCTGTATATACTGACCCATTGAATGGAGATCTGTAGAAAAATCCACCGAAGCGGGAAATATACCTTTGTTATCCTTACCCTGACTCTCCGCAAATAACTGCTTCCACCATTCTCCGAAATAGTGAAGACAGGGCTCAAAATTTACTATCATTTCAATGATTTTTTCTTTTTTATACAGTATGTTCCTAACTGCTGCATATTGATATGCAGGATTTTTTTGAAGATCTTCTATTCTACATTCCAACCG
This sequence comes from Clostridium sp. HV4-5-A1G, assembly GCF_900184915.1. NCBI lineage: Bacteria > Bacillati > Bacillota > Clostridia > Eubacteriales > Clostridiaceae > Clostridium > Clostridium sp. HV4-5-A1G. Next base: position 5,607 of record NZ_FXYI02000098.1, read on the forward strand.
TGCATCTCCTGCACCCCTAATCATTTCGTCTATATCTATACCTGAAGCCGCTATTGGTAAAAGTCCTACTGCCGTGAGTACAGAATATCTTCCACCTACATCATCTGGTATGGTGAATGTCTCATATCCCTCTCTATCTGCTATTTCCCTTAAAACACCCTTTTTACTGTCTGTAGTTACATATATTCTATTTCTAGTTTCCTCTTTCCCATATTTTTTCTCAAGCAATTTTTTAAATATTCTAAATGCAACTGCTGGCTCTGTGGTCGTTCCAGATTTTGAAATAACATTTATAGATAAATTCATTTCCTCTACAGTATGAATCAAATCATACATATAGGTTGAACTCATATTATTACCTGCATAAAATACAGACAAATTCCTTCTTTTATCCTTTGGTAGTATATTGTTAAAACTATGTGAAAGCATTTCTATAGCTGCTCTAGCTCCTAAATATGAACCCCCTATTCCTATAATTATTAAGGCATCAGATTTTTCCCTTATTTTTTGTGCCGCAATTTTTATTCTTCTAAATTCATTTTCATCATAATATACAGGTAAGTCAACCCATCCCAGCTGATCATTTCCTCTTCCATTTTTATTTTCTATCATATTGTGGGCAATTGATATATCTGACTGCATGTTCATAATTTCTTTTTCCTGTACGTATGGAGCAACTTTGCTTAAATCCAATTTTATACCCTTATTCAACACAGTTGATTTCCACCTCCAGAATCTATAATTTTTTCTCAATACAATGATAGTATAGCACTATTATTAAATCTATCTTAAAAATACCCATTTATAATTTGCCCAATATTTTTATATCTATTATATATATTCCATAAAATTCTGCAGATCGACAATCTGAACCTAAGAATCACTCGATTGCCTGCCTGGCAAAGAATGAAGTCTATCTGTCTTAGATAAAATTACTGCAATAAATATGATTATGCATCCAATGACCATTTTTTTTGTAAATACCTCCCCCATCAAAAGTATAGACAAAAAACATCCAAAGACTGATTCCAGTGACAATATTATTGAAGCATGGGTATCAGATGTATACTTCTGCGCTACATTTTGTACTAAGAATGCAATAGTCGTATTAAATATTATGAGATACAATATTCCAGCTATTCCTCTGTTATCCGGGACATGCATATGGGGCTCGAATATCAACGCACTTATCAACGTAAATATACCTGCGGATAACAATTGTACCGTTGTTAAATGTATAGGATTTATATCCCTCTTAGCATAGATTCCAATCAAAATTATCTGGAAAGAATAAACAACTGTAAAAAGCAGTGTAAGGCTGTCTCCAAAACTTATGGATATATTTTGCTGCAGACTCAAAAATCCTATTCCTATTAAAGTTAAAAAGCCGGCCAATACTGCATAAATATTAGGTGCTTTTTTAGTCACCAGCCAGGAAGCAAAAGGTACTATTGCAGCATAGGAAGCAGTTAAGAAGGACTGCTTTCCAGCTGTTGTATATTTAAGCCCAACAGTCTGAAAGGTCTGCCCTGCGTATAAGATCAGCCCCAGGGTAATTCCAGCTATAAAACTTTGTCTGTCTATTTTTATCATTTTTTTAAAAAATATCATATATAAAATGATTCCTGAACACAAAAATCTAAAGGACAACAGATAAAATGGAGTAATACTCAATAAAGCTATTTTTGCAGCTATAAAACCTCCTCCCCATATTACTGCAACCACTAGAAGAGAAATATCTGCAATTAAGGATTTCCTTACATCTGCATTTTCCACTTATATATCCCCCTAATTAAAATGTTACATTCATTATACAATATTTTCGGCACATTTTTAACAAATGTGATATCTTTTAATATATCTATGAATTTAGAAGTATTATCAAATAATAGTTCTCTGATAAATATACATTTATGGAAAAGGAGAGCTTTTGCAAGTTCTCCTTTTCCATATTTAACATCACTCAATTAATGCTTGGCCGCCTTATTGATTGATATCCGAGAAAGCTGATACCACAGCCTGCTTTAATTTAACAAATACCCGGATGATTCTGTAAAGTACACCTTTATCCTGCGCGTCTGAATCCGCATTTGTTATATTCTCATTACCACTGTCCTTGTTGATTTCCTGCGTTCTCAGAATCACCTGTATGCTCCTGGGCGAAGGGTTTTTGCTGGAAGTAAAGGAGATCAGTTCTGCTTTCGGATCCAGATACAGCAGCCTGTTCTCATTCTCAAATTTATCGATTTCCTTATCTGCAGTAGACTTAATAGAATCATTTGCCTTCCTCATGGTAGGTACGCTTTTAATTCCCTCAAGGCTCTGCTTAAGTACTCCGATAAGGCCTTTAAGCATATCACTGTTGCCCTGGCTGATATCGCCGCTGCTGTTTTTAAGTACAGATTCAAAGCTGCTCAGAAAATTCTGTGAGCTATTGAGACCTTTGGTCATACTGTCCAGCAGGGTTCCCATATCCTGCAGTGCTTTTATAGAACTGCTCTTATACTTATTTGCTGTATCATTGACTGCTGAAATATTGTCAATAAGGGTTTCACTTTTTGTCAGCAAGCTGCTGGTGTTTGACAATATTTCCGATTGTTCACTGAGCATATCATCTGTAACCTCATTTGCCCTGTCAAAATCTTCGAAATAATCTTCTATCAAAGATATGCTTGAATTGACGGTATTTAAATAATCTTTACCATTTTCACTTATATCAGATGTTTGGTCAAGCAGTTCACTGGTGGAATCGCATGCCGCAGCAAGATCTGAGAGCGTTGAATCAACATAGGAGAGCATTTGTTGTATGTTACTATATAATGCCATCAGAACTTTCTTCAGCTCTTCATTTTCAATACCCTGTAAATACTTTTCGGCAATTCCTGACAATTCCCCACTTACACTTTTCATGGCATCTGACAATGTGGATATGTCAGAACTCACTGCATTCAACTTGTTGCTCAAGTCAGAGGAGCTGTCACTCAAATTCTCCAGATCTGCCTGCATATCTTCTATATCCGATCTGGTACGCTGAAGCAGTTCATCTCTTTCATCGGATTTGCTGTTTACATCTTTCACAACATCACGCAGTTCCTCAATGTCATCCTGTACGTTTTTGATGGAAGCCTTATATTTCTCCAGTTCAGTCTTTGTACTTTCAATGGTTTTTGTCATAGCATTCAAATCATAGTTCAAATCTTCAATAGCATTTTCCCCCTCATTGATATGGGGAATCATTGCCGCCGTATTGGATGCCACTTTTGACAAATCCGCCAATGCCGTTTCTGATTTATCAAACAAACTATCTTTTGATACACTTATATTACTGTTAGCGCGGTCCAATGAGGATAAACCAGACTTAGCTCGTGACAGACCGCTTTGCATATTTTCAGCTGTTTGTAAAAGTGCATTTGTACTGTCATAGATGGAATTCATGGAATCTCTAAACGTGTCGATGTTATCTTTAAGATCCTTCACATCCTGCAGCTGACTCAGAGTTCCCGGCACCATGGTCAGCAGAATACCATCGGTTTCAAAGCTATTCGTACCGATACGGAGGGTAAAGGTATCTTTCTCTCCCGGAAGTGCGGCAAACAAAATGATTTTTTTATTGCCTATGGTCTGAACCTGTGCACCCGGCGCATCCACGCTTGACGCTTTTGACATATCCACTATTGTCTGCATTTGCAAAAGCATATTGTTTCTGTAATACATGTTGGCCTTGGTATTTGGCGTCACCTTTACATCAATCTGTATCAAACCAGATGCACCAACCAATTTGGATGCAGCTATGGGAGTGCCATTAAGGGAATAGGACACATCCACATTCCATGGTAAAACTACAGTTCCCTTTTTGGGAGTGCATTCATAATAGAATCGTCCCTTGTAGTTGTTCAGATTCCAACTGACAGCTCCATTCTTCATCGTGGGAACAACATTGTTGGACATATTGCTCACCTTTTCATATTCGCCATAGTCTGTGAATTGTTGATTCCCATTTAAATTGCAGCTTTTTACAATGTTTATATTGGTTGGTGTACCGTAATAATCCAGATTTACATAAGCAGATTCATCCACCGAGACCTTGGGTGCTGCCGCTGTGGCCGTGCCGGACAAGGTGACGGGCAAAATCAAGAGTGCTAATATACTTGATAGAATTCTTTTCCTAATTTTCATTCTTCAATCCCTCCAAACTTTCAGAAGATTTATCCTCTATTGTCTTGGGCAACACTTCTCCCAACTGCAGCTTATCTGCAAGTTTCTTCCTTGCTTTGTCTTTCAGCTGGTTCATCCTGGAAATATGCTTGTAGATGCGTCCATCAAAAATATACAGTAGTGCCGGCAGCAGCAAGACAACCATTGCAATACTCATCAGTGCACCACGTCCAATTAGATGTCCCATGGCACCAATGGCGGCAATACTTGAAGTAAAGTAAAGTGTATATCCTGCAAAGGAAAGAATGAGCCCAGAATTCATGATAGGCGGAACCGCTGCCCAAATCGTTTCTAGAATGGCCTCTCTCTTATCCAAATGCATTCGGTATTCTAAATAGTAGTTGGTCATCAATATTGAATAGTCTACAGTTGCAGCCAACTGGATGCAGCTGACTATAATGTAACCCATGAAAATCATGTTCTCCCCCATGAAATAAGGTACTGCCATATTGAAAAAAATCGCTATTTCAATAGGCACTACCAGCAGAATGGGAATCAACAGTGATTTAAATACAATCACTGCCACGATTACCACCCCTATTAGAGAAAGTTTGTCCACGAATGTATAATCACGGGTGAGTATGGTTTTGATATCCTGTGTAAAGGTAGTAGCTCCAATCAAAGACGAATGCTGAGGATAATACTTTTGAACAATGGCCTTGATCCCATCAGCATATCGAAATGCCGCATCACTTTCTTCCCGCGTTCTTATGTAAATTAAAATACGTGCATATTTTCCCGAGTGAAGCTGTGTGGTGATTCTATTTGGAATAATGCTTTCCGGTATACCCTCCGGCAGTGTATTTTCCAGCGAGGTTATTTTTTTCACATAACTGAGCTTCCCCAATTCATCGGACAATTCCTTCTCCTTTATGTTGGAGTCATCTGGTATCAATGCCATAAGCATATTGCTTCTTCCAAAAATCCTGTCAATTTCCTGCTCATCTTTATAGACCTGCGTACCTTCTCCCGCACCTACCGCCGAATTGCCGAAAAGAAAACTGTTCATGTCTTTTGCAATAAAACAGGGCACCGCCAAAAATATAGCAAGTCCCAATGCCACATATTTGATCTTTAAAATACCTTTGCCCAGCCTCTTAGGGAGCTTTACCAGTTTACGATGCGCAGTTTTTTGAATCATATTTTGGCTTCGGATAATCAGGGAAGGCATCAGAAACAAAACAGTCAGCAAACTGATAAAAATTCCCTTTGCCAGAACAATTCCCAGGTCATATCCTATGGAAAACTTCATGAGAGTCAGCGCCAAAAAACCGATAATGGTTGCCATGCCACAGGCTATAATGGAGGATGCGGATTGCCGTATGGCAATTTCAATGGCTTCTTTGGGCTCTTTACCTGCATCTTTTTCTTCGGTGAACGCATGCATCAGAAAAATTGAATAATCCATTGCAACGGCCATCTGCAGAACGGGGGCCACACTTGCAGTCATAAATGAGATCTCTCCCAAAAATACGTTTGTTCCCATATTAATCACAATGGCAATCCCCATGACCAGAAGGAACAACAATGGCTCAAGCCACGCTGTCGTTGTCAATATAAGTACCAATGCCACAACGGCGATTACAATTACCGTAGCGCTTTTCATTTCCTTGTTCAAGCTCTCATTCAAGGATTTATTCTGAACAGCAGGTCCTGTAAAGCTGCCCTTATCACCTACAATTTCATAAATCTTGTCCAGTGCCTTCGATGTCCTCTGGTCGGAATCCCCTTTGACAAAGGAAATATCCATCACTGCACAATTGTCTTTATAATAATCCTGGATATTTTCGGCTTTTATAAAGGTATCAGAAGTATATACATCGGTATACTTTTCAATATTTTCTGCCGTATCTGCCCAAAATACTGTATCTACGCCATCCACCGCCTCTATCTCTTCCTTATACAGCTTTGCCTGATACAGGGATACATTCTTGATCATGATGCGGGCGGTACCTGGATAGCCAAATTCTTTCTCCATAAGGTTCAGGCCGACTTTGGATGCCGCCGTATTCGGCAGATATTTGGTGAGATCATAATTGACTTTCACAAATAGATATAAAAATATGCTGATTACGACCATGACTGCAAAAAATATTTCAATATACTTACTTTTATTTACAATAAAATTGACTACTAGATCGGATGGTTTAGTTTTTATTCTGTTCTTCATCAAGCTTCTCCTTCTCCATTCCTTATACACTTATTCCAAAATACACGATCAAATCATATGTATGAACATTTCAAGAGGTCTTTCCTATCCTATAACTTCGACAGTTTTATCTCCGGTTCTACCTGACTTTAGAATTCGATTCAGGAAACAATTTTAATTCATTATCATAGTAATTTTCTTGTACTTAAATCTATACCTTCTTTATTTATAAATAAACATTTATTCATTAATTTAAGTAAAAATTATTTCAATGCATTAATACATATTTTTGCTATTCTTTTAGCTTCTTCTTCTGTAAATTTTTTATTATTTTCTAATTCCAGCGAAAATGATAGATACCTAAATGGAATTGTAAAGGACACAACCAATACCTCCGCAGCAGTTACATTAGATTTAAATTCACCCGTTCTTTTCCCCAATTCAATACATTTTTTCGCCAGATTCAGTATGCCATTAAATCTATTAAACTTTTCCTTTGTGGGTATTCTCAAATCCATCACAACTGAAGCAGCAAATTTTGCCATCATCGGCTCCCTGTTTGCATTCATAAATAATTTTCTTATTGTTCTACATCCAGCTTCATACATAGTATCAGAAGAATCAATATCTGCTATAAAGTCATTAATTATCACGCTCATTTCCGAGTCCACCAATTCCTGTACTAATTCCTCTTTACTATTATAATATCTATACAAATATCCAGGAGAGACTCCTGCTTTTTCACAAATTAAAGCGATTGATACGCTGGAATATCCGTAATCTATTATACACTCCATCACTGCTTTTTTAATATTATCTATTTTTTTAGGATCTGCAATTCTAGCCATTTCATATCACCATCCAAAAATACAAATAAATAAATGAACATTTATTTATTTGTATTTTATATCTATTCTATTTACATGTCAAACTAATTTTAAAAGAGAATAAGAATGTTTTTAGTTAGTCACCCTCCGGGCTTTATCTCTCCCATGAAGTCGCTGCGGTTAATCTGACAGCAGAGAAAGAGTTCTGAATTTCCCCAAAACTCTTTTTATCAATTAACCCTCTCCAATTTCGTCAATTAACCAAGGCGAATTCTTGTCTTTTCTAATAAGTGTGCACCATTTAATATCTTTCCCACTGTCTTCAGGACCAACACCATCTTTTTTATATTCAACTGTATACTCAACCTTATAAATCTTTATGTTTTCAGCTTTTGCATGTGTTATTATGCCACGACCATATTTCATATAAGCTTCTTTTTGTGATGGTCTTCTATCTTCAGATTTCTCCAAAACTCATTTAACAGCTAAACTACGCCTTTCTTTGTGTTTCTCATTTTTCCTATCCCTGACTTTGCAATATTTATGGGGCATTTTGGGTTTTCACATATTATTTTGACATTTAATATATACAATAAAACATGAGGTAAGTATATAATTATACAATCTCTTATACCTAGGAACCAGACAATACAATAGAATAAAAGCTCATCTAAATATCAGATGAGCTTTTATTCTATTTTTAAATAGATCCCTCTAAAATAAGCTATCTCTAGCCTTTCGGCACCATCATCCTAACCTTGAATTGATTATCTAAACTATCAATTAATTTATTTCCATTTTCATCAGAAGTAAGCAGTACTTCTCCTAAATTATACGCCCCATAATCGTTGAACCATCCTTCCTTATTTTTGACGGCAGAAAAGAAATGGGTTCCTATTTTATAGGAGCCCTAAACCATTTTGCGAGGCGTTTATAAATGGCACATAATTAAGTATTAACTTCTTACTTCTTAGAGAGGAATTCCTTTACTACCATATAATTATGTTTTTGTTATCTATATTTTACCATTATAATAAGGAAAAACAATAGTCTAAATATTAAGAATAATTTAATATTTTATGGACATATTATTAATTATTAATTTTATA
>NZ_FXYI02000099.1:0-13593 GCF_900184915.1 Clostridium sp. HV4-5-A1G
AAATTATGATTTATTTTATGTAACTGAAAATTTTAGTTTTTAGTTATATTTTTTATATTCGTAAATGGAAATTAGAGAGTTTTGATCGGTTGAGTTGATTTCATTTTATATTAAAAGGGGGCACTGGGTGGATGAAAATAAATGTCTCTAGAATAATGAATACTAGTATTTTATTGATAAAATTAGAAGGTAAATTAAAAAACTTAAGTCAAAATAAAGAAACATATGATTATGTGATTGTAAACGATAATAGAGATGAAGTAAAAAAGATATTTTGTTATCTAGGTGAAAAGCATAGGGTACCATTTGACACTATTGGTTATTTATATTATAAAGATTTAATAGAGGTAAATCAGAATGTTAAAGATGTAATTATTGTTAAAGATGATAAATATAATGTGGTCGGGATTATTACCAATCGTGAATTGCTAAATTTTATAGAAAATAAATATAAAATACTTTTAGAAGACTATACCCGTGTAAAAACGGATTTGAATGCTTTTATGACTTGCTCGGATGATCTGGTTTGTATTACTGACGGATCCGGTATTAAGGTCAGAATAAGCTCTTCTTGTGAGAAAATCTATGGTGTAAAACCTAAAGAACTTATTGGAAAGAATGTAAGGGAATTAGAGAAAAAACGTATATATTTGCCATCTGCTACAAGAATGGCTATAGAGGAGAAAAAGCCTATAACCTTAACACAAAGAACGAAATCAGGAAAAAAGCTTCTTGTAGTAGCTACACCTGTTTTTGATAAAGATAATAATGTTAAACGTGTTGTCAGCATATCAAAGGACATAACGAATGAAGAGATGCTAAAAAGTGATCTGTATAAGACTAAAGATCTTTTACAGAGGTATGAGCAGGAACTGGCAGCTTTGAGAATTGAACAGACTCAAGATCACAACATTATATATAGAAGCAAGGAAATGGAAAAAGTTATAGAAGTGATAAAAAAAGTCGCAGTAGTGGATTCCACCCTTATTATATATGGAGAAACCGGAGTTGGCAAGGAAGTAATATGCAAATATGTTCATAATATCAGTAACAGAAATGGGAGACCTTTTGTTAAATTAAATTGCGGGGCGATTCCAGAGAACTTACTGGAAACTGAGTTATTTGGGTATGAAAAGGGTGCTTTTACTGGGGCACGTTCTGAAGGAAAGCCGGGGCTTTTTGAGATTGCCGACAAGGGAACTCTGTTTCTCGATGAAATTGGTGAAATACCTTTTATCCTACAAGTAAAGCTTCTGAGAGTGCTGCAGGAGAAGGAATTTATCAGAGTGGGTGGTATTAAACCTAGAAAAGTTGATGTGAGAATAATAGCGGCTACCAATAGAGATCTAAAAAAATTGGTTGAAGACGGGAAGTTCAGGCAGGATTTATATTACAGGCTAAATGTAATTCCAATAACGATACCTCCTTTGAGAGATAGAGTAGAAGACATATCCGTACTTGCATATCATTTTTTGGATGTATATAATAAAAAATATGGCTATTCAAAACAGCTTACAAATGAGGTTATAGAAGTTTTTATGAAATATAGATGGCCGGGAAATGTGAGAGAGCTGGAAAATGTAATTGAGCGTACTGTAATAATTTCAGAAGATAACCAGATTAGATGCAGTGATCTGCCTGGGGAACTGACGACTACGAATGAAGATAGTAACCTATCAGATGAAATACATATTTCGAAACTTATGCCTCTTAGGAAAGCTTCTGCATTAGTGGAGTACCAGCTTATAAAAAGGGCTATTGATGAGAACGGAAGCACCTATAAAGCAGCTAAAGTGTTGGATGTAGATCAGTCTACGATTGTAAGAAAAATAAAAAAATATGAGTCCGCAGCAAAATGAATTTTTAATGTAGCCATGCATTGCTTAATGTAAATTTACATTGATTAATATAATATTTGAAATTTAAAATTATGACCTAAAGGCATTTATAGGTCTTTTTTTTATTTGGCATAAATTTTGCGTAAGCTTAAGGATGTAAAAATATCTTATGGGAGCGATGGTATATGAACCAAAATATTTATAAGAGCAGTGCTATGGAACGATTGAATTTGACGAGCCAAGATATGGAGCTTTGGTGGGATTCAAATCCTCTTATCTATGAAACATGGTGTGAGAAATTTTTAAAATCTACTCCGGATAATTTAAGGGATATTGTGAAATCACAATTAAAGAAGCTGTGGGATAGTAATACGGATTCTGAAAAATGGGTATTCAAAGGCGTTACCACAAATCCTCCCCTTACAAAGGCGGTATTTGATCTATTAGGTGATAAATGGGCTCCGATTATTAGGAACATCATACACTATAATCCTAAACTTAATATGGATGAAATTACCTGGAAAGTTTATATGGAAGCTTGCAAAAGAGGTGCCGCACGTTATTTGAATTTATATGAGCAATCTTCACATAAATATGGTTTTGTGTCAGCTCAAGTAAATCCTCAAGATTATATTAATCCGTTTAAAATGGTCAAGGAGGGACTTGGATTAAAACAATTGCAGGCTAACATTATGGTAAAAGTTCCAGCAACTGAGGAGGGCGTCTTGACAATATTTATATTGACACTTCTTGGCATTCCTACAAATGCAACTTTGTCCTTTACGCTGCCGCAAATTATGGCAGTTGCAAAGGCAGTTAAATCAGGCAGGGAATTGGGCGAAAAATTTGGAACTGACTATTCAAATTGGCGTTCAGTAATAACATTGATGATAGGGAGATTTGAGGATGCACATACTTTTGAGGATGAGGCTTCAGAAAGAGGGGTTAAACTTACTGAAAAAATGAAGAGGTGGGCTGGTATTGCAATAGCTAAAAAGGCCTGCAGAATTTTAACTGAGAATAAGTATCCAAGTAAATTGTTGATTTGCTCTATGAGAGTAGGTCCTGAGATTGACGGAGTTAAACAGATATGGCATATAGAAAAATTAGCTGGTGAAAACATGATATTTACAATGAACCCAAATTTGATACAGAATTTAATGCTTCTGTATATTGATAGACCGTTGAAAAGCGGTGTAGAGGAGCAGGTACCAGAAGAGATTATAGAGGAACTGCTGAAAATACCTTATTTTAGCAGAGGATACGGTGAAGAAACAATTGCCCCAGATGAATTTAAAAATATAGAGCCTACTTTTACAACTTATAAGCAATTTTCAAGTGCAGTAGATGATCTGGAATCTTTTGTTTCTATAATAAAAAATTCAAGTAAAGGTGCTTCTGTTATATAGGAAAGTTTGGAGGGTGTATTTAAATTGGTGGATATTAATAGAGATGAAATTAGGAAAACAGCAGAACAAATCAGAAAGGATTGTATTTGTATGAGCACTAGAGCAAATTTTGGACATCTAGCGCCAGCGCTTTCTAGTGCGGATATTATAGCGACTTTATACAAAGGTATTATGAACTACAGACCTGATAATCCTCAGTGGCCTGATAGAGATAGTTTTATTTTAAGCAAAGGGCATGGCTGTTTAGCATTATATTCAATATTATCTCAGGTAGGATATTATAAACGTGATCTATTAAGAGATTTTGCCAGCAAATGCGATACCATGTTGCCTGGGCATCCTGAGATAAAATTACCGGGGGTTGAAGCCAATACGGGATCATTAGGTCATGGCATTCCATTGGCCATCGGTATGGCATTGGCGGCAAAAATGGATGATAGAAAGTGCAGGGTATTTGTTTTAACAGGTGATGGAGAGCTTGAAGAGGGAACTAACTGGGAAGCTGCAATGATTGCTGCAAAACATAAACTGGATAATTTGGTTGTTATAGTGGACAGAAATAGTTTGCAACTGGGGGATTTTACTGAAAATATAAGTCAACTAGAGCCATTAGAGGATAAGTGGAGAGCTTTTGGATGGTCTACTAAAAATGTAAATGGCCACAATATAGGGGAATTACTGACTTCATTAAATAGTGCACCTTATGAGACTGGAAGACCTACTGCTGTAATAGCTCATACAATTAAGGGAAAAGGACTGGAAATTGCAGAGAATAAAATAGAATGGCATCACAAAGTTCTGACAAGAGAACAATATGAGAGCCTAAAAGATAATTTGGGATTGGAGGCACTTGAATGATGACTGAAAATAAAAAATCCACAAGAGATGCTTTTATAGATGGACTCCTGAGTGTAGGAGAAGGTAATAAAAAAATAGTAACTGTAGCTGCAGATTCACAATCTCGATATGGAAGCTTCGTAAATTTGTACAGGGAAAGAAGCTTTAATGTGGGTATAGCTGAACAGTCAATGATAGGTATAGCTGCTGGGCTGGCATTGGCTGGTAAAATTCCTGTAGTTACTTCCTATGCAAACTTTCTAACCTTTAGAGCTTGTGAGCAAATTAGAGTGGATATTGCTGGACAAAATTTGAATGTCAAAATTGTTGGCACGGATACAGGTTTTTCTTCAGAATGGCTTGGCTATACACATATGGCATTGGAGGATGTGGCTTCCATAAGATCAATTCCAAATGTTGTGATAATAGATCCTGCGGACTATAATGAGGCATTTGCCGCAACAAGGGCAGCGTTTGAATACAAGGGGCCGGTGTATTTACGTTTAAGGGGCAGAAAGAAAGAGAACTTAGTCTATGATAGAATTCAGGACTTTCAAATTGGGAGAGGAAATGTATTGCGAAAAGGTAAAGATGCAGTTGTAATCTCATCCGGCGGTGCAGTATACGATTCCTTAAAAGCCGTGGATTTATTGCGGCAAAATGGTATTAATGCTGCATTGATTGATATGGCGTCTATAAGGCCATTGGATGATGAACTCATTCTGAATTTTGTATCAAAAATAAAGACAGTTGTTACAGTGGAAGATCACAATATTGTAGGTGGACTGGGAAGTGCTGTTGCAGAGCTGCTCTCAGAAAACACCAGAGATACAACACTTTTAAGGCTTGGTGTAAAAGACAGCTTTGGAACTGCTGGAACCGATGAAATGCTTAAAAAGAAATTTATGTTAGATACAGATGGAATTGCATCTGGTATCAGGTCGTTTATTGAAAATCATAGATAATTTATTTATATGAAAAGGGGTGTTTGATATCATGAAAATTATAATCGGAGCAGATAATCTTGGATATGATCTAAAAGAAATTGTAAAGACACATATTGAGTCAAAAGGTATAGAAGTAGTTGATGTAGGAGTATATGATAAAAAGCCGGTAGACTATCCTGATGTGGCGCTGGCCGTTGCTAAGAGAATAGCAAATAATGAATTTGAAAGGGGAATTTTGATATGTGGTACAGGTATAGGAATGGCTATTGCGGCAAATAAGGTGCCTGGAGTGAGGGCAGCCCAGTGCCATGATATTTATTCAGCAGAAAGGTCCAGGAAGAGCAATAATGCACAGATAATGACCATGGGTGCTGTGGTGATTGGGCCGGAGTTGGCTAAAAAACTAGTTGATGTCTGGCTTGAATCTGAATTTCAGGGTGGGCGCTCCATACCCAAAGTTAAAAAGATAAACGACATAGATAGTAGATGCCGTAAATCTGTCTAGAGGTTATGTTAAAATCAATTATTTAGTAAAAAGGAAGGTTGGAATATGTCAAGATATGATTGCGATTTACATTGTCATACAGTTAGATCTGATGGAAATGACACTCCCAGGGAACTGATAGATAATGCAGCTAAAATTGGTATGAAAGTTATTGCAATAACCGATCATGATATACAGCCTCCATCTGTAGTTAAAGTGGGAAATGAGGAAATACCAATTAAAAAATATGCATTTGATAAGGGCATTGAATTGGTTTTGGGATATGAATTTTCCTGTGATACTTATGTGGATGATGTGCATATTTTAGGCTATAAGCTTGATTGGAGTAATAAATTGGTAGAAGATGAGGTTAGAAGGGAAAGAGAGAGCAAGGTGGATGCTTATAGAAAATTATGTGATGTGTTAACTGAAAATGGAATTCATGTGGATTATGAAAATTCCATATTGCGGTATACGGATGAAGAGGATAATGTAAGATACAGAAAACCGGAGGATGTGCAGAGAAAACATATATTTGAGTTCATTGCTAAAACGGGATATGCACCTAGCTGGAAAGATGCAAAAATAATGGTACGTGATAATCCCAAATTAAATGTGAGAAGAAAAAAAATAAATCCTTTTGACGCAATTGATCTTATTAAAAATTGCGGGGGGACGGTTGTATTAGCCCATCCATTTTTAATTGATGATGTAGTTAAATATCCTGATGAGAAAACTCTTACAAGAGAGAATTACATAAATCAATTGATAGAACATGGGCTTGACGGAATTGAAGCTTGTTATACCTATTCCAAAACCAGCTATAAGGGCAGCTTTAGTAATAAGGAAATAGAAAACTATATAAAAGAACATTATGGAGACAGGGTAAAATTTTTTACAGGTGGTTCGGATTATCATGATGACGGGAAGAAAAATGTAAAAAACCCAAGGTGTATAGGAGAAGCTGGTATTACCTATGAAGAATTCAATACTATAAGAGATTATTTTATTTAAAACGTTGATTACGGAAAGGATTGATGAAATTGCCATTAGTTAGTAGTAAAGCGTTGTTAATTCATGCACTTAAAAATCACTACGCAGTTGGTGCATTTAATGCAAATAATATGGAAGTGGCACAAGCTATTGTTATGGCAGCCGAGGCAGAAAAGGCACCGGTTATAATTCAGATGAGTCAAGGAGCAATAAAATATGCTGGTATGAACGGTATTTTTTCAATTGTTGGATCATTGGCAAAAAGATCAAGCGTACCAGTTGTCTGCCACTTGGATCATGGAGTTGATTATGATGTTGTGGTGGGTGCATTGAGGACGGGCTTTACGTCGCTCATGTTTGATGGATCGCCTCTGTCCTTTGAAGAAAATATAGAGATTACCAAACAATTGGTTAAGATGTGTCATGCTGTGGGTATTCCTCTGGAAGCTGAGATAGGGAAAGTTCCTGATTCGGAAAAGAGCCATTTATCACAAGAAGAAATGAAAAAATATTATACTACCCCGAAAGAGGCAGAGGAATTTTTTGAAAAAACCAAGGTAGATTCACTTGCTGTATCGGTGGGGAGTGCCCATAAAATGAAAATACAATCTGCTGTGCTAGATATAGACAGAATATATGAAATAAATGAGGTAGTTGAGGCACCATTGGTTTTACATGGGGCTTCAGGAGTAAAAGCTGAATATGTTGTAAAAGCAATTAAAGCTGGTATAACAAAGGTAAATTTTGCTACTGAATTAAATAAAGCTCTTACAGGTTCTCTAAGGGAAAGCTTAAGTAAAAATCCTGATTTAGTTGATGTGAGAAAATATGGAGATGAGGCACGAAAAAATGTTGTACGGACTGTAAGAGAAAAAATCCAGCTGCTGGGTTCTTCTAATAGGGCAGAAGAGACTTTGAGATTTATTTCAGAAAATGAGTATTTTCACCAGCACAAAAGCGGCAACAGCATTATTGAGTAAATAACATATAGGGATATGTTAGTAAAATATTATCTGACTTTGTATATAAGACATAGAGTACTCTTATAGGTAAATTGACTTTATATTGATGAAAGCTTGACTTTTATAAAATCAGAAAACGTTTTTAAATTGGGGGGTTATGAGTTGTATATATTATCAATAGATTTTGGCACTTCTTCGCTTAAGATGGGCATATTTAATAGAAAAGGGAAAAATCTATGTTCAACTAAAGTTGAATACGATTTTGAGGTTATAGATAGATTTAAGATTCAAATAGATGCAAATCTTATGTTTAAGGCGTTTATTGACGGATTGAAGAAATTTGAGGAATATAAAGATAAAATAGAGGTAGTTATAGGTGATGTAGCGTTGTCAATGATTGCCATGGATAAAGAGGGAAATCCGGTTTATCCTATGATACTGCATTTGGACAGGAGAAGTTATGCACAGTCCGAGTTTGCTCTAAGGGCAGTTGGCGGCGATAATTTTATGAATATAAATGGCAATTTGCCGTTTGCAGGTGGTATTACATGTACGAGTATGCTTTGGATCAAGGATAATTTACCTGATGTCTATAAAAAGACGTATAAATTTGGACATTTTAATACATTTTTCCTGAGAAAAATGGTCGGAAAATTTTTGATAGATCCTTCAAATGCATCTTTCACAGGGTTGTATGAGACATTAAAAGAAGGTGGATGGTCTGAAGATATCTGCAGGGAAATTGGAATGGATAGGGATAAGCTGCCTGATATAGTTCCAACCAAGAGCATTGCAGGTTACCTGTCAAAGTCAGCAGCTGAATTGACAGGGCTTCGCGAAGGTGTACCAGTAATTGTAGGATCAAATGACACTGCAAGTGCCGCCTTTGGTGCCGGTGCTGTTAATACTGGTGATATTTTGAATGTGTCAGGAAGTAATGAAATTATTACTGTTACTACGGACAATCCTATTCCAGACAGGCATTACTATATTCGTACATCAGTTACTCCTGGCAGGTGGCTCTATCTTGCTATAACTGTTGGCGGCAATGCAGTGGAATGGTTTAGGAAAGAGTTCTGTAAGGATATGAGCAAAGAGGAATTTTATTCTGAATATCTGCAGGATATCTATAGAAAGTATTCTAATATGGATATTACAGAAATAAAGGAGAAATTCGAACCATATTTGGCAGGAGACAGGCACAGCCTGAAAAAAAAGACGGGAGCTTTTAATGGCCTTACCTTTGAGAGTACAAGAGAAAGTATGTTATTAGGTCTTTTAATAGGAACTTATGATCCTGTGTTTAATACAATTAATGTTTGCAAAGATCAGATAAAACTCAATCAAAATATCTTTTGGACTGGCGGGATGATCAATGATGCTTATCTGAAATTTAAGCGTAATATTTTTAGAGGTTTTGATTTTAAAGCGAAAAAGGATTGTTCTGAACTTGGAAATATTAAAATTGCAGTTGAAGTTTTAGATCCAGTATCTAATATATTATAGTAAAAATTATATTCTTAAGAAAGGAATGAACTAATATGAACAACATAAAAGAAAAACTCAATGGAACAATTTCTCCAATTGTAACTCCATTTGTCAATCAGGAAGTGGGCTATGGTGAATTGGGGAAGAACATTAAAAAGTTAAATGTATCCCATCTAAAAGGCTATATGCTGCTGGGAAGCAATGGTGAATTCAAGAGTTTAACAGATGCTGAAAGTCTTAAAGCAATTGAAGTGGTGTTAAAAAATAAATCCGATGACAAAACATTTATTGTAGGAACAGGCAGAGAATCAGCTTATGCAACTATTGAATTTACAAAAAAGGCAGCCAGTGTGGGAGTTGATTTTGTAAGTGTACTTACACCAAATTATTTTCCTGGCAGAATGAACGACGAGTCCCTGATTAAATTTTATACTACAGTTGCGGATGCATCACCAGTTCCATTGCTGATATATTGTATACCAAAATCAGCCAATGGTGTTATGGTATCGACTAAGGCTGTATCAGTACTTGCACAGCATCCCAATATTGTAGGTATGAAGGATTCATCCAAGGAGGATATAGGCAAATATGTTGGTGCAGTTCCTGAAGGAGCGGATTTTTACGTCTTGTCCGGTTCTATTATGAAATTTTTAGATGGATTAAAGAAGGGAGCTGTAGGAGGAGTGCTTTCCATGGCAAATTACCTTCCTGATCTCTGCAGCAAAATTCAAGAACTGTTTAATGAGGGAAAAAGAGAAGAGGCTGAAAAACTGAATGATAGGCTCTGTAAACTCAATCCTAAAATTTCAGGTTATGGTGGTGTAGTAGCGGTTAAAACAGCTATGAATTTGCTTGGATATTATGGGATGGAACCTAGACTGCCTTTGCTGCCGTTAAAGGAAAACGAAGTGGATGAAATTAAAAAATATTTAATTGAGGAAGGGCTGTTGAAATGAAGCAGGTATTGTTATCTCAGGAAATACACCCTGAGGGGAGAAAATTGTTAGATAAAAGATTTGATGTTTCCACTGTTACCAATCCAGATGAAAAAACAGTTGCATCTATGGCAAAAAATGCAGATGCTATTGTTCTCAGGACGAATTTAAAAATTACGAAAAGTATAATTTTAAATGCACCTAAATTAAAAATCATATCGAGGACTGGTGCAGGTGTTGACAATATAGATATTGATACCGCTACAAAGCAGGGAATCTTAGTTTGCAATTTACCTGGTGTAAACAATGTTTCAGTATGTGAACATACTATTTCCATGATGTTGTGTCTGGCAAAGCAGCTAGCCTATATGGATAAGTCCGTGCGCAATGGCAATTGGAAAGCAAGAAGATCAAATTCGTCCGTAGAGATGGATGGAAAAATACTTGGAGTTGTCGGTTTGGGAAAAATCGGAGCTCTGGTTGCCAAGAAATGTCATAATGCGTTTAATATGAAGATATTGGCATTTGATCCATATTTAAAAGATAAATTTCAAAACAGCGAATATGAGTTTGTTGATGATTTAAAAACGCTATTTAGAAATTCCGATTTTATAACGCTGCATTGTCCTGATACGCCCCAGACTAGAGGAATGGTAACAGAGGATCTCTTGTATTCAATGAAGAAAACTGCTTATTTAATAAATGCCGCAAGGGGAAGTTTGATGGATGAAAGAGCATTGGTGAAGGTACTTAAAGAAAAAAGAATTGCAGGTGCAGGTATTGATGTGTTTACCCAGGAGCCACCGTCACCTGATAATGAGCTGTTGAAACTTGAAAATATAATGCTGTCACCTCATTCTGCAGCATTGACCAAAGAAGCGTCGGAGAGAATGGCAGTTAAAGCTGTAGAAGCTGTTATCGATTATTTTGAAGGACGTCAGCCAAAATACATTTTTAACCATGATGAATTGTTAAAGAGAAATATAATTAGTGAGTAGTTTAAACTTATATAGACATGAAGGTTATATGAAAAATTAGATTTTGAGCTGTCGATTTGAGCGGCATGATTTCCATATAGAGCGACAGCTCAGATAAAGATTTTTGATAAAATTAGAAGGATGTGAGAATTTGAAAACTGTATATTCAAAAAAGATCACAAATGAACGATGGATCCATATTTTACCACCATGTATAATAATTTATATAGTAGCTTTTATAGATAGGACGAATATAGGATTAGCAATTGCCGGAGGTATGGACAAAACATTGGCAATTAATTCTTCAGTTGCAGGCCTGGCAGCTGGTATATTTTCAATAGGATACTTGATTTTACAAGTTCCAGGAGGGAATATTGCAGAACATGGAAGTGCTAAAAAATTTATTGCATTATCAATAGTAATGTGGAGCGTCTTGTCAATAGTAAACGGTTTTGTGAATAATAGTTTTGAACTCTTGGTAGTTAGGTTTTTACTTGGTGTGGCTGAAGGAGGGGTATATCCAGCTATACTAGTGCTAATAACTCATTGGTTTCCTGATGAAGAAAGGGGGAGAGCTACTGGATGGTTTAACATGAATTATCCTATAGCTAATATTATTGCTTCTCCAATATCTGGATGGATTATGTCTATTTATAGTTGGAGATGGGTTTTTATTATTGAGGGAATATTGTCTTTTGCTTTACTTTTTATCTGGTATCCTTTAATTAATAATTATCCTAGTGATGCTAAGTGGATAAAGAAAGATGAGTTAGATTGGCTTGAAAATAAACTGAGTAATGAAAAAAGTCAAGTTGAAAGAAATATTAGTATACAAAAAACATCAAATAATATATTTACTTCAACTAATTTGTGGTTATTAGTTATAACATATTTTTGCTATATGACAGGCATTTTTGGTTATTATCTATGGCTTCCTACATTAATTAAAGATTTAACGCATACTGGAATTGCTGTAGTTGGATTATTATCTATTATACCTTATATAGGCTCAGCAATGGGAATTTGGTTTTTTTCGCGACTATCTGACAGAACATTGAAACGTAAATTATATGCTGTTATACCTATGGTAGGCCTTGCTGCATCATTATCTTTGTCTGTTGTTTTTAAATTTAATATGTGGCTTTCTTATATTTTTTTAGTTTTTGGAGGTGTGTTTGTACAATCTTATAACAGCAGTTTTTGGGCTATACCGCCGATGATATTTAAGGCTGATGTGGCAGGTGCAGCTCGAGGTATTATAAATGGCATGGGAAATTTAGGAGCATTTTTAGGGCCATATCTGTTAGGGCTTATTATGACATATATGAAAAGTGCAGATGTAGGAATGTATATATTAGCTGTTATTTTACTGATAGGATGCTTTTTTAATTCAATTGTGAAATTACCTAAAAAAGAAAGGGTTGTTGAAAGTTCATAGTATATTTAATAATTAATATTATGGTATAAATTACTTTAAAAACTAAGAATTACTGATGCTATGGATATAAACTTATATCAAGAATTAGTTGAAAATTCAGATTTATTTGGCCCTAAAAGAACAATGGGGATTGCAATGATATTTTGGTCTTTCTTTGCATTTGCACCGGCAATTGCGTGGGGATTTGCTCATTTCTTATCAAATACAGCAGGTATTGTTGCACCAAGCATAACAGGATATATTGTCCAGGGAACGGGGAAATTCACGAGTGCTTTTATATTAGCTGGCTCGTTGGCTTTGTTAAGTGCTTTAGTTGTTCTGGCTTTTATGCATCCTATACGTAAGTTAGATGAAAAAAAGATATCTGTTTCAAAATCAGTATTTTATAAATGTAATAAATAAATTTTAGGGGGAATAAATAATGAATGGTTTATCGGGGAAAACGGCAATTGTTACTGGAGGCAGCAGGGGAATTGGTTTTGCCATTGTGAAGCTTTTAGCTGAAGAAGGGGCAAGTGTTGTAATTGCAAATCGTAAGAAAAGAGAGAGTGAAGAGGGGGCAATATCTGAATTAAAAAATAAAGGACTAGATGTATATAGTGTACCCTGTGATGTTTCTAATTTGGGAAACATAAAACATCTGATATCGGAGACAATAAATCACTTTAACAAAATAGACATGTTGATTAACTGTGCAGGGGTAAATACAAGGAAACCTGTTGAAAGCTATACAGAAGAAGATTGGGATTACATGGTTGATATCAATTTGAAAGGTGCATTTTTTACTTGTATTGAAGCAGGAAAACATATGATAGCTCAGAAGAGTGGAGCAATTGTAAATGTAGCCTCAATTCAAAGCGAGCAGGTTTTGCCGGAGAGAGGTATCTATGCAGTTACTAAGGGTGGTATAAAGCAATTGACTAAAGCATTGGCAGTAGAATGGGCTAAATATAATATAAGGGTAAATGCTGTATCTCCAGCTTTTGTAAAAACGGAAATGACTGAGAAAATGCTAGAGGACAAATATTGGGGAAATTTGATCATTAATAAAACACCTATGAAAAGACTGGGAAGGCCTGAGGAAGTTGCAGAAACAGTTCTGTTTTTAGTATCACCAAAAGCTTCATATATAACGGGTATAAATTTGATGGTTGACGGAGGATGGACAGCATAGGTTGGCATTTTTAATATTAATTGCAAATCAAATGAATTTTAAGGGGGAATGATTATGAATGACAATATAAATTCCTTAATTGTAGACAAAAAAGATAATGTGGCTGTGGCT
>NZ_FXYI02000100.1:0-13536 GCF_900184915.1 Clostridium sp. HV4-5-A1G
GTAGTAGAGCAAAAATTATACGATATTGAAGATAAACCCATTGGACTTGGAATAACTTATTTTCGTGGGGATTATATTAAATTGCATGGAGTAAGTAAATAGTTGGAAAAGGGGGATATTTAAAATGAATACCTTGAATGATTAGTGTACAAGAGATTTTAAATTATAATAAAACAAAATTAAAATAACTTAGGGGGTAAAATGCTTTGGAAAGAACGCAAAGATATCTTGGTAATAAAGGGTTAATTTTATTTCTTGCGCTTTTAAGTGCGTTCGTACCGTTATCCACTGATCTTTATTTGCCAGCTTTACCGAGCATGACAAGTTTTTTTCATGTGTCTGAGTTTAAAACGAACTTAACCCTGATTCTGTTTTTCGTATTTTACAGTTTTGCAACATTGATATGGGGCCCACTGAGCGATAAGTATGAACGTAAACCCATTTTAATTATAGGCCTAACTGGCTATATGATTGCAAGTATCCTATGTGTGTATCAAGGGAGAAAACAGGAATCTATTTTGGCTATTGTTCAGTCGATGGTGGTAATATCTCCAGCTGTGGCACCGGTTGTTGGTGCACTTCTGTTGAAATTTACTTCATGGCGGGGTATCTTTTTTGCACAGGCTATTTTAGGTGTTGTTGTGGTTGCTGGTTCAATGCTTCTATGGCTTTTATTTCTTCATCTTCATATATTTATCAGGATGGCTTTGGATTAAGCAGCCAGGAATATAGTTATTTTTTTGCATTTAATGCTATAGGAATGTTGGGACAGCAAAAGAATGATACTGGTTCAGCATCATCGTTAATTAGCTCGATTACAACTGTAATGGGAAGTATCGGGATGATTCTTGTTTCACTTAACCGACGGAATCCCGTGCGGAGTGCTGGCAGAATCAATATTTTGATTGGCGTCTTGTGTGGAGTAGCCTGGTTAATTACAATCAGGAGACCACTTCTGAGTAAAATTGTGAATTAAAATAATTATAATTTATGTCGTCAAATATATTGATTTAATAAAGTAAAAGTGTTAGAATTACAATGAATAATGAACGACTAGTAGAATAATATTCATTATTCTACATGATCACTAAAACCTATGTCATGACTGGCAAGGTAAAAATTGAGGCAATACCGATGAAAGTGGAGTAGGATTAAATCTTTATATAACTATAAAATTACCTAATAATGATGTATTTAGATACTTCTTTTTCAGACGCAAAAAGGAGATGATATTTTAAATTTATGAATGGAGACTAATTATATTGCTTTGTAACAATGATGTAATAAGAATAAATAGTGAATATACAGTCATTTGACATTCATAAAATTTAGAGAGGATATAAACAAATGAATCATAGCATTAAGAAAATAATAAAAAAGGCCGCAGAGAAATTGATCTTACAGAAAGGATTCAGAGATACTACAATTAAGGAGATTTCAAAAAGTGCAAAAATATCTGTAGGCACTATCTATCGCTATTACAAAAATAAAGAAGAAATCCTCAATGATATAGGAAGAATGGATTTAAAGGATGTATCTTATTCTCAGGACAATAAGCGGAAAGAAATAATGAATGTTGCACTTGATGTTTTTGGAACAAAAGGATATACTAGAACAAACATGGAGGATATAGCCAATAAAATGGGTATGTCAAAAGCCTTTATTTATCAATACTTTAATAATAAAGATGAACTATTTCTTTCTACAATTAGGGAATCTTCACAAATGCAGACCATTTTTAATCTGTCTAAGATTAATGAACCTATAAATATAGAAGAGAGTTTAACAGAAATCGGAATGACATTTCTTTCTATATTTAAGAATCCGCGAAAATTAAAACTAATGCGTATTATTATTGCAGAAACTCCTAATTTTCCAGAAATAGGAGAATTCTTTTTCCGCCAGGTGGTTGAAAAAGTTACAGAAAGTTTAAGTAAAATATTAAAGCCTTATGCTTCTAGCGATATAGATCCTGTGCTATCAATTAGACTTTTTATTGGGGCTATTTGGTCATTAGTTTTTTTACAAGAAATGTTGCCTTTGAAGGATAGAAAATATGATGATAAAGCTATTATTAGGAATGCTATAAAAATATTTCAGCATGGGTTTTTGAAATATGATAATAATTCATGAACTATTTTAGATAAAGTTAGTTGAAAATATTATTCTTTATATTAGATGCTATATTTTCATGAATAAATATTTTATAAGGAGGAATTTGTATGAAGATAATAGATAATTTAGAAAAGGCTACTAAACAAACCATTGTAAATAAGATTGTTGGTTATCTTGATAAAAACCCGGAAAAAAATATAGATAAAATATTTGAGGCTATTAAAATGCTAACTAAAGATGAATCTGCATTGGCTCAAATTGAATTTGTTCAGAGTTATTATAACAATGACAAATACAAGCATGAATATATTCAGGATATCTTAAAAAATACGGATACCAAATGCTTGAAAAAATTTTTCTCATGTTTTTTTGCAAATGCGAACTGGTTTGCTGGACCGAGAAGGCAGAAATATATGGATGAAGAGGATACTAAAATACCATTTGTTATGCTTTTAAGCCCATCTATGAGATGTCCGCTTCATTGCAAGGGATGCTATGCCTCAAGTTTTAGTAAAAAGGATGATATTCCACCGGAGGAGGTTGACAGGATTATAGGAGAAGCAAGGGATCTTGGAATTTATTATATTATTATTTTAGGTGGAGAACCTTTCTTTAATGACTATCTTCTGGACATTTATGAGAAATATGATGATGTAATGTTTACACCATTTACCAGCGGACTTTTTCTTAATGAAAAAATTGCAGATAGACTCAAAAAAAGCGGCAACGTGATACCTATGCTTTCAGTTGAAGGTTTTGAAGAGGATACTGATGCACGTAGAGGAAAGGGAACATACCAAAAGGTATTGAAAGCTATGGATATGCTTCATGAAAGAGGGATACTGTTCGGGGTGTCTTCAGCTGTTACGAGGACTAATATAAATACAGTGCTCAGCGATGAATTTACAGATATGTTAATTAGAAAAGGCTCTAAAATGAGCTGGTACTTTTTATTCATGCCTGTCAATGGGGAAGATGAAGACTTTGACATGATGCTTACAGGAGAACAGAGAGATTATCTTGGAAGGAGAAACAGAGAAATAAGGGCTAATAAACCGTATTTTACTATAGATTTCTTTAATGATGCCCCGTATGTTGGAGGATGCATTGCAGGTAAATACTTTTTCCATGTTAATTCTAAAGAAGATGTTGAACCGTGCATATTTTCACATTTTTCAACTGTTAATTTAAAAGGTAGGCATTTGATAGATGCATTCAGGGATCCATTCTTTAAGAAATTAAGATCTATGCAGCCCTATAATAAAAACATGTTGAGACCATGCAGTATGATAGATAATACCAATGTCATAATAAATGTATGCAAGGAAGTAGGGGCTAAGCCGGACGATGCTGGAGCGGAGAAAATGCTTCATGACCCTGAATTTCACGAAAAGATAACGAAGTCGTCGAAAGAATTTGCACCATATGCTGAAAAAACCTGGCAGGAATTTTTTAAGGGGAGTGGCAATGATAAGTTTGCTAAAGGATAAAATATAAAGGAAAAGCTGCATTGAGTGTACGGCTATTTCCATAATAATAAATACACAATTCCCGAGCTAAGAGGCTCGGGAAAATTTTTTGTAAAGATGCTTGACATTTTAGTAAGGTACCTGTACAATAATATTTAGTAAGGTACCTTACTAAAATTTTATACTTTAACAGGAGGAAAATAAGATGGATGAAGACAAACAAGATCTATTGTGCTTATTTACACGTATTGAGTGGCTTTTGCACAGATACTACCATTATTACCGTACAGTTCATGGACCAATGGGCAACCCTCATAGAGGTCAAGGAAGGATCTTATCTTTGCTTAAAATGCAGCCTGAGATTACTCAGAAAAAGTTAACGTATCTTTTAGATATGCGCCCTCAATCTGTTGGAGAGTTACTGGCTAAGTTGGAACAAAATGGTTATATCACACGTACAGCCTCAGAGGCTGATCGCAGGAGAATAAATATCAAGCTTACTGAGTCCGGAGCTGAAGTAGTCAACAAAGGGAATCAACAGCCTGAAGATTTCAATGAAATTTTTGATTGTTTGACACAAGAAGAGCAGTATACTTTTAAGGAATATCTTAACCGTATTATTGATTCGCTGGAACAAAAAACGAAAGCTAATCAGAGGGACTCAGATTTTGGAGGTTATAAACGACAGCATAGCTGTGGACATCATCGTAATAAACGGCATGAATATTTTTAACAAGTATAAAAAATAATGATATTGAGCTAAAGCTAGGTGATTTAGGCTATGGAGGGGGATTCGTATATGGAAAAAATAAAGCATCTCGAATACTTTGAGAAAATTATTATAGATAATGGTATTATAATGACTCCTCAACGTAGGGCTATTCTGGATGTTCTCTTTACAAATAGAAAACGACATTTAACAGTTGAAGAAATATGGCATCAAGCCAAAAATATATTTTCACAAATAGGTATTCCAACGGTTTATAGAACTGTAAATCAGTTAGAAAGCATTGGTATTTTATACAAAATAATGGTACAGGGAAACTGTTGTAAGTATCAACTAACTGATCACGAGGAGAAAAATAAGCACAGACATTTTATATGCACTAGATGTGGCAGTATTACTGATATATATTTACCGGAAATGAGTATGACAGAACAACAAATTGAAAATCAAAATATTATCTATTACGGTCTATGTACACAATGTATTCAAGTGAGTGAAGAATAATTAAAGAATTAGTTAGCGGGAACGCATTTGATATAATAAGTTTTTCTTATAAACCTGCCAAGTTTTTTTCATCCAAAATAAAGCCTCCCCAAAAATCTAATCTTGTATATTCATTGATCGAAAAGGCAAATTTTTCAAATTAGATATTTCTAAGATGTGAATCACATAATGTAGACACAATTTTCACATTTTATGTACAATTTTCTTAATTATAATTCTCCTATTGTACTAAAGCTGTGCAGCAATTATTTAATTAAAAATTACTAAATATGAGGATACTAATATTTTATAATGAATCAGGGGATAATTTATGAGGGAAATTAATATAAAGAGAAATAGAAAATTCAACAAAAATATAATGTATTACACTTTGATTATGACACTGATAACTTATATTAAGCCTGTACTTGATGAAATTGTTGAACTACTCGCAGAGTAATAAAAAGTAAGAAAAAGCATATTGAAACGGCTAAAGCCAATGGATTGGAGCCATACAGCTATTTTGAATTCTTAAAAGAATGCTTGCTCTGGGATTCATGGGTTAAGTGTTCCTTTAAAAATAACAAACAGCAAAAATAAGACCACTCTAAAAATGAATGGTCTTTATTTTTGTATACCAGATAATTTATTGCTTACATATAAAATCGTAAGAATGAAGGGCATAAAATTTTTATAAGTAGATTATTAAAATATTTGTTTAGATGAGAATCACATTAATTTAACATTATGATGACATTTTATTAACATAATTCCTTATTATAATGTATTTGTAATCAAATTTAAGGAGGAAAAGATAAATGTTAAAAATGAAGTACAAATTAATATCAGCAGCTATGGTTATAGCTCCAATATTAAGCACAGGAGTTGCTACAACAGTAAGTGCTGCTCCAAGGAATTATGGACCTGAGCCAAAACCAATAGTTTACAAGTACTCTTATGGAAGCTTTAAAGCTTCAATGGATAAGCTTGTAGCATCTGGGGTGATAAATTCTTACCAGGAATCAAAGGTGTTGAACATATTCAATACTAACAAATCGATTTTTAAGGATGCACTGGATAATTTAGTAACAGCAGGAATAATAAATAGCGATCAGGAATCGAAGATATTCGTTGCATACTATGATGCATATGATTATGCATATGATTATGTTGCACCGACACCAGCTCCAGCACAGAAAGATAATTCGGGTCATAAAGATATTCCAAAGAACAATGCTGGAGGATTTAATAAAGGTGGAGCACCTAATGTTGCAACTCCAGCACCAGTGGCGCATAAATAAGACAAGCATATAAAAGTTTAAGTTAATTTAATAAAGTACACGCCAATTGAAAAATACATGCTAAATATTTGACGTGTACTTTTTTATAATTATCTCACATGTTCTTATTTTTCCTTAAAATATAAATAAAATAACTAAAAATGGATATATTGTATTAAATTACAGGTTATAAGAAGATTTGCTCTGTTAATTATGAAAATCTAAGAATAAGTGAGTGTGTTAAAGAAATTTAAAGATTACAGAGGGAGGAAAAATAATGAAAAGGACAAAAATTCTTATTACTTGTACAGTCATTGCTGCTGTAATGAGTAGTATAGTTTACCTGGCTTCTGCTAAAACAATGCCATTTAAAGCATCAGCTGCAGCAAATGCTGTGTTATCTGCACAGAATTCTAAAACAGTTGAAGCTGGTTCTACTTGGGTTGTCAATACAACTACAAAGTTACGAAGGTTGATCATTGGCAAAAAGGCCACCATTACCGCACCAGAAGGTTATGATGTGACACTGTCAGTTAATGGTACTGGAAAAACAATTAAAGAAGGTATGTATAGTGGCAACATTGTACTTTCCATAACTAAGCAAAATGTGGTCAAGTATTCTTCTGCTCTTACACATTATTTTAAACAGGCATTATATGTAGATTCTTCTGGAGTTGCAGCTGACAAGTCTGTTTTAGCCGAAATAATTGGTGGAAATGTGTCAAATGTTTCTGCAAATAATATACATATTACATCAGAAGAAGAAAAATTCAATGGTATTTATGTTTCTGGTGGCATTTACAACGTCAATGCCGCTAAAATTAGATTGACAGGTAATGGAGGCAATGACTTTGCTGGTTACGGTGCAGGTATTATGTCAACTGGCGTGAACACAAGGCTTATAGTAGATAATACAAATATTCAAACTCATGGTGCAATCCGCCCTGCCATTGTTGCTGGTGGAGGCAGTAATCTGATTGTTAAAAATACCAATGTTGATGTTAAAAATGGTATTCTTCCATCAGACTATAAGCCAAATGCAAAACCAGGCTATATGAAATCAGTACCCTGGATGCTTGGCCTTTCAGGCAACTGCAGAGCAACTAATGCAATAGGAAATAATACTACTGCCACATACATTAATTCTTCACTATCCTCCGAGGGATGGGGTGTTCTTTCCGTTGATGACTGCAGGAATACAAAACTTACTGCTATAAATAGTGGAATTGTTAATACTGGTAATAGTGGATATGGGGCTTATGCAACAGGTTCAGCTGTAGACAGCTTCTATGGCTGTAAATTCAAGGTTGCTGACTACGGTTTGATTATTACTAATGGCAGTGGTATTTTTGGTGCTAGTACACCTACTAAATTAGTCATACTTAATAGTAACTTGAATCTTGGTCTTACTTCAAGGGAGTTAAAATCTCTGCAAAAGAAACAAACTACTGTCAAATCTGGCCGTTTTGGTATTATGTGGCATGGCAATGGATCTGTAGATATTGCAGATGGTACAGTTTTTGAAACTGGGGAAACTACTTTTTTAGTTAAAAGTGCTGCTGCAAATATTAGTGTAGATGGTTCTAAAGGCGCTCATATACGATCTAAAACAGGAGTTATTTTACAATTGATGGACAGTGACGATCCAGGTACAGTTCAGGGTAATGATGGGGTGATGTACACTACAGGTGTGTATCATGAGCCAAGTGGTGCTGCTGTATTGGATAAAAATCATGATACTTCCACGGCCGTAAAGGATACAGATACTGTTGCTGAATTTTCTAATATAAGTTTAAAGGGCAACTTTTATAATTCTACCCGTGGTGGTATGGGGAAAGATATGATGGGTAAGATGGTAAACTTAGATAAAAATCTTTCTTTAAAATTTGACAACGCTAAAATAAATGGTGTAATTTCGTCTTCTACTGCTAGGCATAAAAAAGATACGATTACATCTGTAGACTATAAACAGCTGGGAGAAGTCACAAATAAAGTCAGTAGTGCTGTTAACAATGGGGTGATTTTATCCTTGATTAATGGCTCAAATTGGATTGTTGCCGGTGATTCATATTTGACAAGTCTAACTATTGATAATAATTCTAAAATTACTGCTCCTGGTGGATATAAGGTTACAATGAAGGTTAATGGAATTGAAAAAAATATTGAAACTGGTACTTACAAGGGTAATATAAAGCTTGCAATTACGCCGATAAGACATTAATCACATAATGCTTTGATACAATCTTAGTATATTTAATTTGATTATTATATTTACAGGAGGATGCTATATGAGAATATGGAAAATACGGAGATATTTAATTTTATCTTTTTTATTAATTTATTCACTTTCCAATTTCAATATGATTTCTTTGGTTTTTGCGGCTGGCAATAAGTCGAATGGCCAATTTAAATCAAATGTGACTACAACTACAAAAAATGAAAAGTATGGAAATTGGAAATTTACAGTTACGACAACTACAGACAATTCAGTATCACCATCAAAAGCAACTAAAACAGCAAAGATAACTCAGTATAGTGGAACTAGTGATACTACAGTTGTAGTTCCTGGAATTCTTGACGGAGCTATTGTAAATGAGATAGGATCACAGGCTTTTGCGCGTCATTCTGAAATACGTTCACTTTATGTACCGGACGGAATTACGAAAATTGATTCATGGGCATTCTATGATTGCAACAGTGTAGCTGTTATAAGTATTGCAAATGCCAATGTAGCTCTAAGTACAGATGCTTTTGAAAGTAATCCCAATGTTGTAGTATATTTAAATTCAAAATATAATATTGAAAATACAAATAAACTTGTGAATGCACTTGGCAGTAAAAATAAGGTATCCAAAACAGGTTATACTGAAACAACAGTAGATATTAAAGATTTAAACAATAATGATCCATATACGGCAGCGGATAAAACACTATGTGCTAATTATGGAACTTATCTTAATGTAAAAACTTATCCTATTTCAAAGACAAATATTGATGTTGTACTAAGAGGAACTGGGTGCAAAGTTAATTCAAGTACATTTAACAGTAAAACAAACACATACATATATACTATTTCAGGAACTCTTACTGGAATTGTTGACTATAGTCTTGCTGTCACTATAGCAGATAGTCTTAAAGGTAAGGTTAAGGCAGGAGAACTGAATAAGACATTCAGAGCACTTACTCAATCTGAAGCAGATAAACTCAATAAAAAAATAGCATCAGATTCAAGCTATGGAGCTATTAAGGGCAGATTTAATTTTAAAGAAGGCTATTATATAAATGGTAACAGAGTTAATCTTGATCCAAATGTCATGGCATATGATGTAAAGACTGGCACTATAATCTGTAAATATGTTAATGGAACTGCAACTCATGGTAAATTGGTTGATGCAAATAATTATGACAATCTTTCTTATAAATATGTTGCATATAAAGACACTGACAATGATGGAGATGTAGATGTTATTTATTATTCACCCTTTGATCTCAGCGCAGATGAAGATACTGCATCAATTTTAGATGATGATAAATACCTTAACGGGTTAAGTGCAAGGAAGGAAATGGATCCGGCCTATTATTCTTTTGCAAATTCTGTAATTACAGCAGATGGAAAAAATTTGGAATATGATAATCCACTTAAACTTAAATCTGCAGATACTTCGTTTGTATATACTGACAAAAATGGTCAGGATCAAACTTATAAAGGAGATCGTGTTTTGGGGGGTGCCAACCAAGAACGCAGCATTCTTTGGGCTACTAATTATGGAGCTATAAAGGCAAAAAGGATTAATGCAAAAAGTACTTCCACAGGGAACTGGGCAAAAATGTCATATGAGACGGGCCTCACAAATTATAATACTGAAGTTGTTATGCAATGGGGGATGAATGCATTACTTTATGCTACACAGGGTGGTACTGTAATACTTGGAGAAAAAGGCAATAGCACACATCACAGCACACTCTTGGCAACAGGTGATGGTGCTAATGGTGTTATTGCGGCTTGTGGCGGAAAAAATACAGGAAGTAGTGCAGCAAAATCTTCTACATCTAAAGTATATGTTTATAATACAGATTTTAATCTCGAAGGATGGAACAATCATGTAGCCGATTGTGTGTATGGCGGCTATGCACATCTTGAAAATGTTACTGCTTCAACTGGGAAAAAAGGTTCATATTCAGTAGGGCAGGCTTCTTCGCTGGCAAATGATTTCGGCAATGGTGTTGTTGAAGTTAATAATTATACAGCCAAAGTTTATGGGAATCGTTCTGCAGGTGCATATGTTATTGGCAGCGGTGTAATTTCTGCTGATAAATCATCTCTTACTTCATATGCTGATGCTGGTGCTGTTATTGCGAGTGGAGGGACTTATCATATAACAGACAGTCAGATAAAAGGTGTTATGGGAATTAAAAATAGAGGCGGAGGAACAGGTACTTCAGATATTTCTAATTCAACTATTACGGCATTTAGAAATTATAACGGCTATATTACAGGAAATAAAGCAAAGGCAGCTGCGGAAACGTGGAAAAATGCAAGTGGAAGCTATGTACTTATGCAATATATGATGAGCGACCCTGCAATGACTATAGGTAAATTATGTAAAAGCTATAATATTACAGGAGCTGCTAAAAAAACATTACTTAATAAACTCAGTAATATTGCTAATAAAATGTATACAGATAGTACACTTCTGCGCAACAGTGTTTTAGACAATACTTACTACAACTATTCTGCTGGATCATATACTGGTTCTACTGACTTTTATTATGTGCCGTATCTGACGGCTGGCAGCAGTTTTGGTGGGAACATAAATTCTGTGTTGGATTTTGAGGCATCAAGTACGACCTTGAATCTTACAAATAATAAATATATAAACAGAAACAAGAATGATTATAATTATCTTATTGCCTCTGAAGCAGGTTCTTCACCAACAGTTAATTTTGTTGATAGCAGTGGAACAATTAACGGTATAATATGGAATGAAGGTAATGTCAGCAGAGCTGTTGAGGGAATGGCAGGTAATAGAAAGTCTTCTTTGAAAGTAAATTTTAAAAATTCCAATTTTGAAGGAAATTTTGCCGATGGTAGTCTGGGGCTATGGGATGGATCTGCAAAGTATACAAATAATGCTGGTATTACTACAAGGCTAAATGGTAACTATTATGGAGCAGCGTCAAATTGGGGAATAACAGCATCATTTGATAAGAACTCTAAATGGAAGGTTACTAATGACAGCTATGTTGGAAAATTGACAATTGCGGATTTAAATAATATTTCTGCTGATAAGCCGGTGACGGTTTATTATAATACTATTGGAACTGGAAGCGATAAAAAATTAACCAATGGAGTAGTATATAATAAAGTAACTTTTATCCATAAGACCAACTAATAAAGAGTTTAACCTTTGTTTAAAAGGAGAATGGGTATGGATTTGTATGAGAATCAAATCTATTCATATGCTGTACAAGATATCTGTATCAAGTATTAAATAGTCTCCATTACATTGATATTCAAGCTTTATGAAATTGGCAAAAATACCTGAACCGATAATCTCCTTATGCGTATTATAGGTTATAATTGGTGAAGATTTTAGTTCCTTATATACTTCAATTGAAGCTTCATTTATTCTAACGTATATTTTAATGGATTTTGTAGACTCCTGAGAATTTGATTGAGTATTTATATATGCCAACTTTTTCAAATTCCCGACATCATCCAGACAGCTGCTTTTTCTCACGTATTCAATCAATTCAACAGTACCATTTTCAAACTCAAGTGCCAGCCCCGAATCTGCCCTATCCACGACAGGAACTAAAAATTTGGTTCTACTGGTGGAGATATTGCTGTCAATATTAAGCTTGAATAGAGCTTTATGCTCAAAATAATTTTGAAATTTATAAGGAGTCAAAAATTGTTTTGATATATCTCCATTAGTATCCTGGACTATCGATATCCTTGAACTGTAGTTTTTAAAATTCCGTGAAATATAAAATCCACCTGAGGCTGCTCTGTTAAATTTACCTGAATAAAGCTTTACCTTATTGAGGCCAAATCGCAAATTATCAACTAAAAATGGCCTGTTCACATTCATGGTTGAAAAATAGCTGTCTATAAATGTATCCTTTAGCACATATTTTTTGTCATTAAAAATAACATAGGGTTTTTCATCTTCAGATGAAGGAAGAGTATATCCTGGATTTTTAGGTACCTGAATCTGCATACTGTAAAGTTCAAGTCCATTTGATAAATTGAAAACTAAAAAATCCTGTAAAAGCGTATCCATGTCATCTTTTTTGCAGTAATATATAAAATTATTAAAAAGATTATTTCCATACCATAGATTTATAGGACTGTTTTCAAAAGAAACTTTATCACTTTCAACATTGCTTTTGATATTTTGTGAAGTAAAATCAATCTTAAGCTTATTTTTTCCATCAAGTACAACTACCCTTGGATTAAAATAAGCAAATATGGTTTCAGCTTCAAATTCATGACCTTTATCCTTAAAATGCAGATGATCTTGGCTTATGATGTTCTTTAAGCTATAAGTATCATTGTTTGATAACAGTTTCGATGTATAATAATTTAGATCCATTAATTGTATATTATACTTTTTGGCCAGATTCTTTTTAACTGTATTTGCTACAGAGTTTATGCTTTCACTGGTACGATAGGGATAACTGGAACTATCAGTACTTCCCGGTTCAACTGTAGCCTGTGTAGTCAATAAAAAAGGCTGTATATTATTTTTAAAACACCACAATATTATATTTTCAATGCTTCTTTTAAAATCACTCTCATAATCTTTAATGGAAGTCACCCCGAGTCTGTCATTTATTCCAAATCCTATACCTATCATCTTTACATCCGAGTAATTTCCTGCAAATATACTATTTATATTTGAATATGCCCAGCTAGCAGTTTGTCCGGAGAACCCTGCATTATAAATTCTAGCTGTATTTGAACCTGTATATACCCTTACAAGATTTTGTAAATAAGTTGTAAAGGCATGTGGAGGCTGATGATCCTGTCCTATCTCATTTTTCACCCAGGATGTAGTCTCATTTCCATCCACAGTACTGTCTCCCAAAAAAGCTACTGGAAATTTTTCATTATTTTCCCATGATGTCCACGTATCCTGAAAGCTTACTTTTTCTCCACAGCAAATTTTACTTACAGTATATTTATCTGTTTTCATATTTTATCAATTTTAATTTTGAGCTAAGCTCTAAATTATTCATTAGACCATTATTAATATTGTTGACTCCATAGCTCTTTTTTGTCATTGTATTTATCCTCCAATTAAAAATATTACTTGAACTTTATTATATTTAAAGAATGTCAAGTAATTATGTTATTTTCAAATATTAGAATTAGGAACGTGGTTCAGAATTACAAAAAAATGTTCTCTTTTATAATTATATATGATTATAAAAGAGAACTCAGACTGTTTTTATT
>NZ_FXYI02000101.1:0-13527 GCF_900184915.1 Clostridium sp. HV4-5-A1G
CAATTACTACTCTATTTTAATATATTACACAATTAAATCTAAAACAACATTAAGAATTAGTTAAAATTTTATTAAATCTTAATATTAAGCTAAAAAATAGATTACAATAGATAGGACATAAAAAATAAAGGAGCTGTGGATTTCATGAACATCAATAACATAAAGGCAATTTATACTGTTTTTATATTTATAATATTAGCGGCTTTCGACAATGTAGTAATAGGACTATTCCCTCCACTTTTTTCTTCTATCTCAAAAAGTATGAACGTGCAGATTTCCTCCCTGGGAATTGTTTCAGCCGTCAATATCTTGGTCACATCCCTTTCATCGATTCTATGGGGCTACCTTACAAGTAAATTCAGTAGAAAACTCCTCGTCATTGTAGGCACTATTATCTGGTCAATTTCAATATTTCTAACATCACTCTGTGTCAATTATCTTCAGCTTCTTATTCTTCAGATTTTCACCGGCATAGGGCTTGGATGTATAGCATCAATCGGATTCAGCATTTTAACTGACTATATTCCCAATAAATACAGAGGCATGTTGTTAAGTCTTTGGGGCATGGCTCAGGGATTTGGTGGAATAGCAGGAGCACTAATGGCTTCTCTGATGGCTCCTTTTACAAGTTGGAGAAAACCCTTTGAAGTCGTAAGCATTATAGGTTTTCTACTTATTATACTATATTTCTTTATAAAAGAACCTACTGTAGGCCAAGCAGAACCCGAACTACAAACACTCGCTGAAAGAGGCTGCACATACAATTATAATATTGAATTAAGCCATTTATCTCAGATTATATCAAAGCGAAGTAATATTTTCCTGTTTATGCAGGCATTCTTTATGAATATCGCTACAGGGACTCTAATATGGCTTCCTACTCTATATATTTCAAAAATTCAGCAGCAGGGTTACAACCTAAAAGTTTCAATTATCGCTGCAGGATACCTTTTTGCCATATTTCAATTAGGAGGTTTGGCATCTCCTTTATTTGGCCACATAGGTGATATACTTCAGAATAAAACGCACAGAGGGAGAGCTGCTCTTACATCATATTTTGTATTTGCCATGATACCATTTTACATAGCAGTTTTTATACTTCCCATGAACAGGCTTGAACTGATACAAAGCAGTGCACCTCTACCAATACTCATATCATTATTGAAGGAAATAGTGATAAATCCCTGGATATCCATAATATTTGTTTTATCTTTCCTTGCAAGTGCACTGCAATCTGCCAACACGCCAAACTGGCTGGCCCTGATAACTGATGTGAACCTTCCGGAACACAGAGGTACTGCTTTTAGCTTAGCCAATTTAGCCAATGGCCTCGGGAGAACTATAGGAAATGCAGGTGTCGGAATTATACTTTCTCATATAAAAATCGGCGAACCTGCAAATTACATAATCACTTTGTCTCTGCTGCAGCTGTTCCTGCTCCCTTCAGCCTTTATCTACTTATTGATGACAAAAAGCAATATAAAAGACATAGAAGAAGTCAAAAATACGCTTATGAAACGTGCAAAAGGGCTGTCTTTATAAATCGTATTATATTTTAAACTGTCCTACAATATTCATAAGCTTTTCCGCTTCTTTCGCATTCTTATCCGTATTTAAAGCTATATCCGCATCTTTTTCCTTTATAGAATTCATACTGCTGGATATATTTGACACTGCATCTGTACATTTATCTACAGATGCACCTATCTTCTCTATTATATTGGAAAGATCCTGCTGTGATCTATTTATATCCTCCATAAGTCCATAAAATTTTTTTATGACACCAGTCATCTTAATGCCGTCATTTTGGTATTCTTTGCTTATATCTACCACTTTAATGTAGTCTGTCATGACTTTCTTCTCCACGAAGCCAAGTACATCCCGTGAGGAATCCACCAGTATACCCACTGCCATAATTATACTCTTTATATCATTTTGCATGTTATCTGCCATATCTGAACATTTATTTGCAAGTTTTTTTACTTCTTTTGCTACCACCATAAATCCGCTTCCATATTTTCCTGCATGGGAAGCCTCAATAAGTGCATTTAGGGCAAGTATATTGGTTTTCTTAGAAACATCTTTCATCTCATTCAGCATTTTTGAAATATTTTTTACCACCTTTATAGTTTCAAAGGATTCTTTCAATTTTTCACTGGAATCCTCGTAGTATTTTTCTATATTATGGGCTGAATTTTCTATATCATCTCCCATGCTTACAGCTTTTTTGTTTATATTATCGGCTAAATTAAGTCCTGAATTTGCTTCATTTACAGTATTTTCTATCTTGTTTTTTATTGAAAATATGCTTTCTTCAACCTCTTTGATGGAATTCATAACTCCCTGCATGTTGGATGTTATCTCACTGGTTTTATCAGATATTATTTTAATTTCCCATTCTGATTCTTGAAACATATGATTTACATAATTGCTGGAATTTAGCGCTGCAAGGCCCTCATCTTTAGCATATTCTATCATATTCTTTATATTTTTAAGAGCTGAATTCAAATCAACTACGGTCTGCCCAAACTCATCTTTACTTTTAATATCTATTTTATAACTGAGGTTAAAATTCGAGAGTTCACCAGCATATTCCCTTATATTTGACAGAGGTTTTTTTATCTGACGTGCTATTATAATTCCTACAAAAATCCCAGCCAGTATGAATATAAACGTAGCTGCTGCCATCCTGTACTTAAGGGCGTTTACAGAACTCATTATTTCATTTTTATCAATCACAAGCCCGAGATACCAGTTCACTCCGGATATAGGAGCATAGGCAAGCAGCATCTCTTCTCCCTTCTGTCTGTAATAACCCGAGCCACTTTTACCCTGTATCATATTTTTTTCAATGTCGGAAAGTTCCTTAAGTGAACTGTCCTTTAGAGAATTCTTTATGGTATTGTCCTTATTTAATACCAGAGTCAAATTTTTATGTGCAACTTTAGTACCATCTTTATTTATTATAAAACAGTACCCGCTTTTTCCAACTCTCATACTTTGAACAAACTTATTCAACTCCGAAGTGCTTATATTTGAAAACAATACGCCTTTAATTTTATCCTTACTGTCCTTTATCGGAACTGCCACTGATATTATTTCCTCTCCATCTACATTAAAATAAGGTCCATCAATGGCAGGAGTACCTTGAATGGCCTTTTTCAAATATGCCGAATCCACACTTTCCAGATCTATTTTAGTTTTTCCTCCGGTTTGCATGTAAGCCATGCCACTCAAATCCATAGCACAGAGACTTGAATATCCAAGTTTGGATGCCCTTTTCTGTAAAATTGGAAGCTGAATCCCTGGGTTCATGGATTCTATTTCATTCCTAGAAGCTATCTCCGTCATGGAACGAACTTGCTGCTGCAAAATTGAGCTTAAAAGTTTGGAGGATTCCTGTGCTTTATCTTGCAGTGAAGAATTTATGTTTTTCTCCATAGCCGCATAAAAAGTATAATAAGACAGTATTCCAAAAAATCCGCAGATAAATATTACCAGTATTCCAATTTGAAGAATAACTTTAACAACGACGCTGTTTATTCTTATTTTTGAAAAACAATTTATTTTTTTCTTCAGAATACTAATTATTTTTGCACTGCCCATTTTCATTTTTGGAACAGCATTTATTTTTTTCTTCAAGGTACTGCCTATTTTCATTTTTGGAACAATATTTATTTTTTTCTTTAAATAACATATTATTCTTTCCTTTATCCTAGTAAATATATGTAAAATTTTTGAAACCACTTTTCTCATGGTATTTCCCCCAAACTATTCATTTAAATTGATATTATAGATAACATAATTGCTGTTTTTACTTTTCTTGGCCTTTTTTTTGATTTTACTCATGTACACTCCAATATCATCAACTTTTTTAAGTTTGCTGAAATTTCCATACATGCATCCGAGGGCTATGGACGTAAGAGGAAAAACATCCTTATTGCCTTTTCTGTCAAAAGATTCAATATATCCGTTTTTTTTGTCTTTTTCATTGAAGAAATCAAGTATTTTTGCATCAAACTGCGAAATTATTTTTTCACACAATTTACGTCCTTTTTCAATATCATTTTCAATTACACATACAAAATCATCTCCTCCTATGTGTCCTACAAATCCATTATATACTGAGTATTTTTTTACCTGTTTTTCTATAATTTCTGCAGTTAGTTTTAACACTTTATCTCCATTTTCAAAGCCATAGGTATCATTGTATGTCTTAAAATTATTTAAATCTGCATAAATAACAAAGAAATCACTGTGAGAATGTATTATATTATCAATAACCTTATTTATAATTTTATTTCCAGGAAGGCCCGTCAACGGGTTGAGATTTTTAGCATGCTTTTTTTCAAATTCTAAAGTATATTCAAGCAAATCCTTTATAGTGACAATTCCATAATATTTCCCTTCTTTTGTAACTATTACATAATCATATATTTTTTTGTAGTCTCTTGCCATGGCAATTTTCGATACATCGCTTATTGACGTGTTATAGTCCACTACAGTAGGATCAGAATCCATTATCAAAGATACAGGACGCTTAAGAAATACCGAAATGCCATACTGCGTGGCAAGTACATAGTCCAGATCATGCTGCATCATAAGCCCTATAGGATATCCCCCATTCGTAATGCACACTCCTGTTATATTACAAGTGTCAAAAAATTTTTTTACCTCTTTGGCTTGAGTCGTGGATTGGAAATCGGGATTTTGTTTTGCTATATCACCGATACAATTTTTTTCGAATTGAAACCTGTTGGTCTTCATTTTGTTGTATTTCACTATGGTTGTTTTTATATCTTCGGAAATATCGAGAAAAGTTCCCGACGGTCTCTGTAGAAAATATCCTTGTCCCGAGCAGACACCAAGTTCTATTAATTTTGCAAGTTCGCTTTCTGTCTCAATTCCCTCGGCTATGATATTCATATTTGTGGACTGTCCCAGTGTTACAAATGTTTTCACCAGTTCCTGCTTAAAATTGTCTTTGTCTATATCCCTTATAAAAGAAATATCAATTTTAATGTAATGCGGCTTCGTCTCCATAAGGGTTTTAAGCCCGGAATAACCAGTACCCATATCGTCTATTGCAATTTTATAACCTTGATCCACATAGTTATCCA
Organism: Clostridium sp. HV4-5-A1G; assembly: GCF_900184915.1. Lineage (NCBI taxonomy): Bacteria > Bacillati > Bacillota > Clostridia > Eubacteriales > Clostridiaceae > Clostridium > Clostridium sp. HV4-5-A1G. The sequence goes on from NZ_FXYI02000101.1 coordinate 5,121, forward strand.
CTGCTCTTTTAAAATCCTTATAATCCTCTATGGCTGTTTTCTCCGTGATTTCAAATATAATTACATCTGGAGACATATTGTGCTTTCCCAAAAAATCTCTAGTAAATCCACTTTTAAATCTTTCATCTTTAAATATCTTTGGATCTACATTTATGAATAAAAGCTTATTTTTATCTATCTTGTTTGCCCTTTCAATGGCTTTTTTCCTGCACAGCAGTTCCAATTCCCATATTTTATTAAAAACTTCTGCTGCATGAAAAAGTTTCACAGGCAAATGCAGGGTTGAATTTTCAGGTCCCCTGCTAAGCGCTTCATATCCCACTATAGAAGCATCCTTTAAGGATACAATAGGTTGAAATACTGTAGTGATGTTTTTGGTATCCAATATTTTTTGTAATTCAATTTCATCTTTTGATTCCATATACTTCACCTCATGCATTTTATTTCTAATGAAATTATATAGTCTTTTTGTTAATTGCATGATAATCTTATGTTAATAATACTTAATGCAGCAGTCCATGTTAAAAGCTTAGAGTTTAAATATCAAAATTTAGATAGGGACAAAAAAGAAGTTACGGTACAGGATGTATTCTGTAATAAAGTGATACTCCTTTTTCCGTAACTTTATTGGTTATTTATCTTCTCATTATTGTAAGAGTTTATTAACAGTAACTTGTGAGACAGATGCTTCTCCTCCAAGAATGGTAATTTGACCCACACCACTCAATTTTCCCTGGATGTAATTTTTAGCACCGCTTAGATCAGATTTTCCAATCAACACTACTGGAGCACTCTTCTCTCCTGCTACTGCAGATCCCGAAAGTGCATCTGCAAAATCACTGCCTGATGCCAGGTAGATATTTGACAAATCATACTTATCATTGAATTTATTAAGTATTGCAAGATTTGTGGAATACCTGTCGGAACCAGATATTCTTACAGCTCCAAGGCTGCTAACCACGCTGTCATCTACAACACCGTTTCCGCCAATTACATAAGGTGTACTTGAATTGTCTTTTACATACTTAAGTATGTCACTGCTCAACTGTTTGCCATCTGTTAGAATTATTGGACTCCCTGATAATGATGCATAGGAAGATACGGATAGTCCATCTGCAAATCCTGCTCCTGAAGCTACGAATACCTGCTTTGGACTTTTTATCTGTTTTGCAACTTCCAGTGAAGTGGCATATCTGTCATTTCCGCTTATCCTTTTAACCACCATTTTCATATTTCTCAGGGAACTCTCTATTGAACTGGATACCACCCCAGTGCCTCCGATTATATAAACCGTTCTTACTTTTAATCTTGAAAGCTCTGATTTAGTATTGGAATCCAGAGTATTACTTGATGTCAAAAGTATCGGTGCATTTTTTAACTTTGCAAAAGGAGCTGCACTCAGCGCATCTGCATAGGACTGGCCTGAAACCAACACTGCCGTATCTGCTTCGTTCCAGTTATTCTGAGATATTTTAGCTGCAGTTTCATACCTGTTCTGCCCTGCCAATCTTGATACATTTTTATGAGAAGTGGTTTTATTTATAGTATAGCTGTCTATAGGAGCCATAGTATCAGTCCTGTATGTGGTAATGGTAAAATTCTTATCCGTTACACTTACATTGGAGAATGTAGGAACTTTATCCTGCTCTTTTTTTGCTTCAAAATAGTTGTTGTAGTTTGGTTCCTGAATCTCATAGTACTTACTTCCACTAGCTGAGTTTGTAGTTATATAGAGCACACCATTTGGATCAGTGACACTGGTGTCATCTTTTCCGCTTACTGCCTGTCCGTCTACCATCTGATAGGATCTTGTATAGCAGTGATCATGCCCATCTAAAACTACATCTATTCCAAGTTCCTGAAATACTTCTGGATGCGTTACCCTTCTAGCCGCTATATCAGCATCTGTCTCATGATTTGCAGAACTGTATATGGAATGGTGCATGCTTACTATTTTCCACTTAACATCTGGATTTGCAGCTATGGCCTCCTGCATGAAAGCTTTATGATCCTCTGCATTTATATCATTGCTGTTGAGCATCAGGAAAAGCGTATTTCCATATACAAAGTAATAGTCATTACCAGTTGTTCCATTACTATTATCAGACTCATATCCGTTATTTGTAAAAATACCGTATTTATCAGATTCATTTGGATAATTGAAATGTGTAGTATGACCTACTCCATATCCCTCATGATTTCCGGTAATTGCAGCAACAGGGATATTTTTTAACTGATCTGGCTTGAAAAATCCGTCATATTCAAGTTCATTTGTCTGACCATTGAGCTCCTTTCCGTTGTTAACCTGATCTCCTACAGACAATATAAAACTGCTGCTGGAAAATTTATCTGTTGCCTTTTTAACTGTATCTACCCATCCTGTCGTATCCTTGTCTATATCACCGCCTGCGCCAATCTGTGGATCTCCCGCCAACAGAAAATTGAAACCCTTTGATATATCCTGGGTGGTATAATTATTGGCAGAACTCCAGGTAGTACCGTCACCTACACGATATACATATTCTTTAGATGGCTGTAAATCTGTAACTGTAACCTTATTGGAAGAATAGCCGTCATTTCCATTGGATTTTTCACCTTTGAAGGTTTGAGCTTTACTCTCCGGAAACTCGTTTCCGGTCATATCGGATTTAAGCGCAACCTGTACCTCAGGGTCCGATGTATCTTTATTGGAATACCATGTGAAATTAACCTGTGATGCATCTTTACCTGGCGCAAAAGTTATATCCTTGATATTTGCAGAGGTCTCTCCCCCTGCTGTAATTGATTGACTTGCCGCAGCATTCGTGTCTGTATCTGCATTAACCGACATTGGTATGGCAATACCTGAAAATGCGAACGAGCAACAGAGTACAAATAATGCGGTCTTTTTTAGATACTGTTTCATGAAACTCCCCCTTTTAGATATGTCATTGTGATGGCCAGAATAAATTCAATCCATGCCATTCATTTTTATATTAGCAGTATATATTTTTTCTATCCGTCACATTTATGTAAATTCAATGTAAAATAATCATAACATTCACATACTTAACTTAAACTTTACACAATCTTTATGAACTTGTTTCAATAGAGCAATATAATAAGTGAATGACTAAAAACTTATGGAGGGGCAGGCATGAGAAATTCTTCAAGAATATCTAAGATATTGCTTTTTATAATAGCCACATTTCTATTTGGCGCTTTTTTATATAACTTCAATGTAAGCCATCCTGTAACTTATAACATTCAAAAGGGTAAGGCCAATGTAAAATATGAAAAAGCCCAAGTGCTGGAAATAAAAAATAATTCTCTAAAACAATTCAACGAATCCAAAAACATATATTTTGGCAGCCAGCAGGTAAAATTAAAAATTCTCTCGGGAGAACATAAAGGTGAAATTAAAAATGTTACAAATTATTTAAGCGACACCCACAATGTATATTTGAAACAAAATATGAAGGTTATAGTGGACATAGCTACTTCTGGAAGTGGATCATACAGCATAACAGTATATAACTATTACAGAGCTCCTGTACAATATGCATTTATCTTTATATTTTTTGCCCTGCTGTGCATAGTAGGCGGGAAAAAAGGATTCAGGTCAGTACTGGGACTTATTTTTACTCTATGCTGTGTTATATTTCTGTTCATTCCCATGCTTTACAGAGGATACTCACCGGTTTTATCCGCAATCCTCATAATAGTCATAACCACCTGTGTTTCTCTTTTCCTGCTAAACGGCAGAAGTACCAAGACACTGTCTGCCATACTTGGAACAATGTCGGGAGTTATAATTGCAGGGATAATTGAAGTTATTTTCGGATACTTTGCCCATTTGACAGGCCTGAATCTGACACAGGTGGAAAGTCTCAACATGATCTCAAATGTATCCGGCATGAAGGTGTATGGTCTTCTAACTGCAGGAATTCTAATAGCCTCCCTGGGAGCTGTAATGGACATCAGCATATCCATAGCATCTTCCATACAGGAAATATATATATCAAATCCTAAGATCAGCAGAAGAGAATTGTTTAACTCAGGATTGAATGTCGGAAAAGACATGATGGGAACCATGGCAAATACTCTCATTCTGGCTTTTGCCGGAGCTTCCCTAAGTATGCTTATAATAATTTATTCCTACAATTTAAGCTATAACCAGCTCATCAACATGGACATGGTAAGCCTTGAAATCATCCAGGGGCTCACAGGGAGCATGACAATAATCTTTACAGTTCCCATAGTATCATTTATCTCTACAGAAATTATAACAAGATTGTATGACAGATTTAATTAATTGGTTCTAGTTCAACTATAAATCTAGAGGGACTGTTTACTATTTCTTTCATTATATTTTCAAAAATATCCTTTACATCTTGATCCGAGCAAGAATATTCAATATCAAAATTAAACAAATTATCCGTAATAAAAGAATTAATTATTTTGACGTTTTTGTAATTTTCAATTTTCAGTGGAATTTTTTCAATAAATTTATCTATTACCATATTAAAATTTTCGAAATTGGTTCTTATTCTGCATACAGCTAATTTATTATCCATATTTACTTCTCCCTATAAATTAATTTAATAATTAGCCTAAGTTTTACTATATTATGGAGCGGTATGCTAATATTAATACTAATATTCCTATAAATATTCTATATATAGCAAAAACTCTCATGGGCTTTTTCTTTAAAAAGTTTATAAATTTATCCACAACAATTAATGCAACTATAAACGAAACCACAAACCCCACTACAAGTGCTGCTATTTCTGGAACAGTCATTGTTATCTTTGCCTTTAACAGTGAAAATCCCGATGCAGCTATCATAATTGGTATTGCCAAAATAAATGAAAATTCCGCTGCCGCCACATTGGTAAGTCCGGCTGTCCACCCACCCATTATTGTAGAAGCAGATCTGGACATTCCTGGCCAAAGAGAAAGGCATTGAAAACACCCTATTTTAAAAGCTTGTCTTATTGTTACATCCTCAATTTTATCCGTTTTATTGCCTATTGTATACTTATTTTCCATAATTATCATGAGAAAGCCGCCAAATATTAAGGCACAGGCTACTGTAACCGGATTAAATAGCTTGGCTTGTATTATGTCATTGAATAAAATACCGACAATAGCTGCAGGTATAAACGCAACAAAAATATTAAACCAAAATTTGAATCCCCATTTCCCCGGGGCAATATTTTTTAATGATTCAATTATTTTATTTCTGTAAAATACAAGTATTGCAAGTATGGCACCTAATTGAATTACAATTTCAAACATGTCTACATAGGCTTTTCTATAAATCGGCTCTTTAAAATTTATCAAATTGCCCACTATAATCAGATGACCAGTAGACGATATTGGCAAAAACTCCGTAATACCTTCCACAATGCCTATTATAACAGCCTTTATTACAAGTATAAGATACATTTTTTTAATCACCTTCCTATTTTGATACCACTATGTTACACATCTAAAATTAAAAAAGGATTAAAAAAAGATTAATTCTCTATAATATCCAGACTCACAGTTATTGTGGTACCTTTTCCCACCGTGCTTTTAATATCCACAGTTCCATTGTAGACATCCACAATTTGCTTGGCTATAGACAGGCCCAACCCGCTTCCGCCAATATCCTTAGATCTGGATTTATCTACGCAATAAAACCTGTCAAATATTTTGGGAATTTCATTTTTCGGAATCCCTATACCCGTGTCACTTACTGATATGTTGATATATTTGCCAAACTTAACGGAACTTATATCTATTTTCCCATGCTCCTTGGTAAATTTTATACTGTTGTCTACAATTATCCTAATTAATTGCTTTATAAGTTTATAATCTGCAATAGCCTGTACATTTTCATTATTGATATTTGATATTATATGTTTTTTATCTATCATTCTAGTCTCTTCAGTAACCTCATCTATCAATTCATTGAGATAGAAAACATTTTTTTCTACCTTCTGCGACTTATTATCATTACGGGCTAAAAAGAGCAATTTTTCTACCAATTCTCCCATGCTATGTGATTCAGATTTAATGGCTTCAATAGATTTATCAAGAGCTTCTCTGTCATTTTTTCCCCATCTGTCTAAAAGATTAGCATATCCCTGAATTATTGCTATAGGTGTTCTGAGTTCATGAGATGCATCCGAAACAAATTGTGTCTGTTTGCTAAAAGATGTTTGAAGTCTATCAATCATGTTATTCAGTGTGGTTGCCAGCCTTTTAAGTTCATCGTTAGGCCCCTGTATATTTATTCTTTCTTTTAAATTGTTAATGCTTATTTCATCGGCAGTTTTTGTGATATTGTCAATTGGATTCAGCATTTTTTTACTTATTATATACCCTAACAAGATGGATAAGGCTATTCCGAATAGATCTGCTGCAGCCATGAAGAAAAACAATATTTTCAAAAAATCATATTCATTGTCCATATCTTTAATTATCTGCATATACAAAACCCCATAATTCTTATCTAATATTTTTGTATTCAAATATGTAAGATGCTTTTCATGTTTTTCTACATGTTTTATTTTCCCATAGGGTTCAGAAATCTTTAAATGATAGTCAAACTTATCTGATACATTTATTATTTTCCCATTTTTATCCATTATCTTTATAAATATATTTTCATTAGGCAATATATCAGAAAATAATTCACTACTTGAGAGCTGTTTCAGTTTTAATCTGTCAAGTATTATTTGATTTACATCTTCCAGACGTTTAGCTGTCTGCATATACATATAGTGCTCTACTCCATGTAATATATAGGCATTGGATACTGCAAGCATCACTGAAAACATCAAAGCAAATATTCCAGTTAATTTGACAGATATCTTTGCATTTTTTATAATACACAAGTTCATAGTCTATTCTCCCTTTATCGCATATCCAACTCCTCTTATAGTTGTGATTAACTTATTCTCAAATCCATCATCAATTTTACTTCTAAGGTACCTTATAAATACACTGACTACATTTGTGTCATTGAAATAATCATAGCCCCAGATTTTTTCTATCAACTGATCTCTTGTTAGGACTACATTTTTGTTGACTAAAAGAATCTCTAAAAGATCATATTCTTTTTTTGTAAGTTCAATATGCTTTCCATTTCTTGTGACTTCGTGAGTTTTAGTATTCATTACAAGATCATCCACTTCATATTTATAATCTTCTGATTTTTTATCATTATTTCTTCTTATGACACGTATCCTGGCCAGAAGTTCTTCTATAGCAAAGGGTTTTGTAATATAATCATTTGCCCCTATATCCAGTCCCATTACTTTATCCATCACATCATCCTTAGCAGTTATCATTATAATTGGGATCCTGGAAAACTGCCTCACTCTTCTGCAAACCTCCATTCCATTTAACCCCGGAAGCATTACATCCAAAAGCACTAGATCATAATTACCTCTCTGTATCTTCTTCAGTCCTTCTCTTCCATTGTATTCAGCATCAGTAGCATAACCTTCATGATTAAGTTCCATTTGCATAAACATGGACATCTTTTTTTCATCTTCAATTATGAGTATCTTATAGTTTTTCAAAAAATCACCTCAAACATCAGTTATAATAATACTTATATTGAGATTATATATTATTGAGATTAAAATCACATTAAAATACTGTACCTTATCCTGCTTTAATTTCAATCATCTATTTATTTGTCTCCATAGAGAAATTTTTTAATTTTATAATAACTGCTTTCTTCACCTATAGCCAATAAAATATCACCTTCCTGAAATACAGCACAGGGTCCTGGAGAAATAATCAAATTTTTTCCTCTTCTAATACCTATTATGGTAGCACTTGTATTTTGCCAAAATTTGCTCTCAGATATAGTTTTACCAATGACTTTAAGTCCTTTATATACTTTGAACTCAAAGGGTATGAAGGGATTAGAATTAATAAATCTATTAGAATAATCCGTAAATTCATCTATCTTTTCCTTAATTTTTTTCTCCAATTTACTTTTCTCCACAAATAAATCCAATATTTCTTTTTTTGATAAATTTAGAAAATCTATATCTCTAAATTTTTCTATGAATTTTAAACAATTATCTACAGATTTTATAATAATTCCACTGCCTTTTATCACCTCAACTATATCCATATCATTTAAAAGAATAATGGCCCTCCTGATAGTTTCAGGTGAAACATTATAATGACTTGAAAGAGATGATCTCCCATGAAGCTTATCCCCTACTGAGAAATCTCCAATTATTATTCTATTTGCTATGTCTATAGCTATTTTTTGATATATAGGTTTTACCACACATTCTGATTCTACTGACATTTTAAATTTTTTTTAGATATAATTACCTAAAATAAACCTCCCCTTAATATATTTCATTAAATCAATAAATAGTATAGATTATTATTCTTATCATGTAAATAC
>NZ_FXYI02000102.1:0-13251 GCF_900184915.1 Clostridium sp. HV4-5-A1G
ATGAAATGATTCCATCGGTGCATTGTCATAAGGGTATCCTTTTTTACTGTAAGAATGTTTTATACCCCTGCTTTTAATGCATCCATTTATATCAAGCAGTTTTAAAAGTTCTGGAATGCTGTTATTTCATTGCTTTTCTCGTCAGTTTTAACCTGGCCTATGACTATTCTATATTTGCTTGCCCAGGCACTAACTATATGGATTGGTGATTTTTCCTCACCAGAATTACGTGCCCCACATGCTGTTTTACCATCAATTGCTATGATGGATCCTTTTAGGCTTGCTGATATTTCTCCTATCCATTTCATGAAAGTATCCCGGAATTCTTTTGGATCAATCCATTCAAAAACTCTCTGTATGGTATCATGAGAAGGTATACCATAAGACAAAGAAAGATATTTCTTGAAAAATTCACTCCTGTCATTCACAAAATCTTCTATGGCAACCCAGCTATCGCAGTTTGCCAACGTACCAACTACAGATATAAATAATATATCTGTCAGCTTGTGCTTAATTTTTGCTTTCTGTCTCTGATCTGTTATAATCCCAAAATAATCTATCATTTTATTTTTTATCATAGCAGCATACCCCATATAAATTTATATGAATTATCATACTATAATAACTGACTTAAAGAAAGCCCTAAACCCTTAATTCCAGCCATGTTTACAATTTATTTACTCATGCGTTTGCCCTGACTTCACAACATTTCTCATTTTTTCGCTTTTAATTTAATCTAGAAAGTCTTTTAAATCTTTTAATTTAACATTATAGTCTTTAATCCAGGTCTTATAAGCTTCATCTTCCAAAAAATTAACCATTTTGGATATTTCCTGTGTTTCATTAAAATATTCCAGGGCAAGATAATACTCTTCTCTGTCGCTTTCAAATAAAACTACTGGCGGAAAGTCATTTCCCATAAGAAGATAATTGACCAGCATTCTGCCGGTCCTTCCATTTCCATCAGCAAATGGATGTATGGTCTCAAACCAGCAGTGAAAATATCCCACTACCACTAAAGCATTATCTTCATCTATTTTCACTTCATTGATTTCCTTAATCAGTGAATCAAGGTTTTCTTCCACCTCCTCAGGTGCTACCCCTACATCATGCAGACCTACTATATAATCGCCCTTTTTAAATTCTCCAGGTTTTTCGCCTTTACCCAGCAGTTTTTCTGAAAAACAGTCCTTCATTAATGAATAATGAACTTTTTTAATCAAATCAATTGATAGTTTTGAATTATATTTTTTACTTAATTCCAGGATGTTTTTACACAGCTCTCTATGGTTTTCTATTTCTACAAGTGTTTTCTTATCTCCCTTGAAATCTGTGACTTTTTCTCCTTTAAAAATAGTTTCAACATCCCTTAATCTGGTTTCATTATTTTCTATTTTATTGGATGCATACGTGAATTTAAGAAAAAATCTATCAAGTAAATCTTCACTTATACCTTTTCTCCAAATTTTAATACAATCCTTATAAGACATCTAAAAATCTCCTTATATAGAAAAATATATTTTCATTTAATTACATATATTATAGCATATCTATGGAGCAGATCATCTAATTATCTTTTACAGCCATAAATACTTTTACTGACCTTCTAAAATATATTGGACATTCACTCATATATTAGATATACTATAAAAAGTAAATTTTTTAAGTTATGTAATCAATATGGATATCAATTCGGAGGCACAGCGGTGAAAAAAAAGAATATCATATGTTTTATATCTATATTATTGAACATATTTTTCATATTTTCTGGTATATTTACAATTTATAAAAATCACAGAATTCAGGTTTTTCAGAGGGAGAATACAAATAAAAATTTTATAAAAAATGCTTACTATTTGGCAAAACAGAGCCAATTTGAAACTTTGAACATAAACGGTAGAGATATTGTATTTTTAGGAGACAGCCTTACAAACAGATCCCAGTGGGGGGAATTATTCAATAATCCCAATATAAAAAACAGAGGTATCGATGGAGACACTACGAGCGGTATTCTAAATAGATTAAACACAATTACCAGAGGGCATCCCCAAAAAATATTTTTGATGATAGGAATTAACGATCTTTTGCACAAGCAGGATACAGCATACATATTAAGTAATTATAAAAAGATCTTAAACAAAATACGGACTGATTCTCCAGATACAATTATCTATATTGAAAGTATCCTGCCAAACAACAATATTAAATCCAACAAGGATGTAAGATTTTTAAACAATGAACTGCAAAAACTGAGCAGCAATAAAATTATATACATAGATCTATTTGATAGATTTGTAAAATATGATAAGCTGTCAGGTGAATATACTTATGATGGAACTCACTTAAACGGCCTGGGATATTTAATATGGAAACATGAAATAAACAAGTATGTTGACTAATGGTAAATCCCGCGTTAAATTTTGCTCAAGTTTATCTGTTCAAAAAACTTAGGGTGAATTATTATTTTAGTAATCTTATTCATAAATTGAGAAGAAAGCAGCATTACAATAAGCAGCGAGAGTATAATAATGGACACTTCACTTATAAGAGAATCTACATAATTAAAAAAATTGTATTTAACCAGTATTTTAATAATGAACCCGTGAAATCCATATACAGCTATGGTCCTGGAGCCTAATTTTGTAAAAAGCAGGTTTTTATCCGGAATTAAAATTAAAACAATAGTAGATATAGTTACAGCTATAAAATATGTAAATATACGCATTATATATTCAGGATAATTTAAGCTGTCTAACTGTGAATAGGAATAACTGCCATAGAACCATCTATAATCGATCTTATCGTTTAACAGATATATCAGCAGGAAAACAATTAGCAAGCCTAAAACAGCATATTTTTTTCTGATATATTTCCTCACAGTATCTATATGATATTCTTTGCAGAAGTAACCCATTAAAAAATATGGAAAAAAGGTTATAGTTCTCGATAAGCTCAAATAGTATCCAATATTATTATCGTATCCGCTTAATATGGAAATAACAAGCGTTATTATAACTGAATACTTTATTTTAGAAAAATAAGGCAGTATAAGACTCCATATAACAAGTGAAAGAAGATACCATGTAATCCAGTACGGATTGACAAAAGTGATTTTAAAATTTTCCTCTTTAAGCACATAGATATTGAATAGACAGTATAATAATTGAAAAATGATATAATACATAAGAATACCGGTGATTTTTGAAAAAAATTTTTTATCACTGCTGATATTCTTTGAAAAATAGCCTGAAATAAAAACAAATAGAGGCATATGAAAGGAATATATAAAATTATATATTAATTTTATATTAGGATTTGAACCAATCAATGGCTCAATGGTATGCCCAACTACTACTAAAGTGATTAGAAGAATTTTTAAATTGTCAAAATAACAGCTTCTGCATTTTGCTGAATTTATATTAAGCTCCATATCCATAAATAAACTCCGTTTCTACAAACTTTATTTATTTACTATATAGCTCTATTGTTACAATAAGGTGTTATATTGATTAATTAAGTTTAAATATTGTAAACATTTTTCGTTACAAATAAAAAAGAACGTTATTATGATTAAAAAGCTTTCTATGATATTTGGATTTTATCATAGAAAGCTTTTTCCCTCATCAGCTTCCGCCGGTTTTGAGCCATTGTGACCAGGTAGTATTAAAATCGTCCTTGTTCTCTTTCGTATACTCATAGAATTTTTTTATAAATTCAGATCTTTCCCCGGAAAAACTTTCAGGTTTATAGATGGGCTTTAAAAGATTCTTGCCTCCCAGAAGCACCTGTCTTTCCATTATATCTTCAAGACTGACCTCCTTGGAATTTTTCATCATATCATACATGGCCATAAAAGTTGTAGTCCTTCCGATTCCAGCTTTGCAGTGGAAATGATACCAGGTATTCTTGGGCATATTTTTAACTACCTTTATAAAATAATCCACCATTTCATCTGCAGGTCTTTCATTGTCCGTAACAGGTATTCTGATGTAGGTCATGCCATTTTCTTCTACCAGTTCTTTCTCGCTTTGAACCTTAGTGGGAACTATTTCTTTCCCGTCAATATCAATTTCTTCATTCAACACAATACTCTTGATTTTTTTACTTTCATCTTTCAAGACCTTTTCTCTGCTCAGTCCCTTATTGGCTTTATTATTGTCTTCACCTACCCAGCTCACTGCCAGATCATTTATGAATCCATGGGACTCCTGCCTCAAATCAACTACAGCTGTGGGAACATTACCTATCTGTTCTTTCATCATTTTTATGTTATTTCCTGTAAACTGTGCACTTCCCGAAGCATTTAACGTGGATAATCCTTTTAGATTCACATCTTTTTCATCTATATTATCTGTGGTTTTCCTGAACCTCTTAGGCATTTTAGCCTTTTTCTTGGAATCTATTTTAAGGTATGATTCACTATTTGTGGAGTTAAAAACCTCCTGGGAATACACCCGTGGTATTTCTGCAATATTTGCAAATGACATAAAAAATACCGTAAAAATAAATGTACTTACCAACCTGGTAAATTTTTTCCTCATAAACATTTCGCCTCTCTTTCATGATTTCATAATTTCATATATATCTTTTCAATTTTGTTCAAATAATATTACTTAAATTTAATTACAAAAAATATGCATACCATATTGAAGTTGTGTAAAAAATAATATATATTTTAAAAGTTTAGGAGGATATTAAATGGCTAAAGCAGGTATGAGAAGACCAGATCCAAAACAGCCCCATGGAACTGAAAGCAATAGAAAAACCAAGTTTAAAAAAAACAGGGAAAAACCTATACCTGAAATCCAGGGCAAGGCCAAAACAGGAAACAAAGATGCAGGATTGATATAGAGAGAGGTGATAAAAATGTCAAAAGACAGCCAGCCGGACAGTAAAAAGACCAGAATTAAAAAATCCAAGGGAAACACCCCTATTACGGAGGAAGCAAAAAATCATAATAGAAACGGCAAAAAACACTCCACAAAACATGGAGTATAACTGGAGTATAACCAAACCTCAATTTTACTGGGGAACGGGTACAGATTTGTGAGAAATCTATACCCGCTCCCGTCTTTGCAATAAACTTTTCTCAGCTGCAGTATTTTAGTGAATATCCTTTGTTTTGCACGATACATCAGTAACACTCCTATAGCACTCTTCGCAGGGAAATCCATTCAATATACAAACATCCATACTGCATTTTTCAGTTTTTTTAATATATTCTGTTCCCCACTTTATAATTTCAATCATTACAGGAATAAAGCTCCTTCCAATTTCCGTTAAAGAATATTCTACTCTAGGCGGCACCTCTCTATATACCTTTCTATTTACAAGTTTGTCACGCTCAAGTTCTCTTAACTGCTGCGTGAGTACTCCCCTGGAAATAGTGGTCATCAACTTTTGAAGCTGATTAAAACGCATTGTCTTATTATGAAGAGCCCATAAAATCGGCAGTTTCCATTTTCCCATTAATACATTTTGAGCCGAAGATACAGGACAAAATTTAATTTTATCATTCAATTCAAATCCTTGTCCTTTCATAATAGTCTATATTATATGACTATGTAATATAAATATGCGTACTTGTAATATTAAACATATGATTATATTATATTTATAATAAATAAAAAATCAAGGAGGAAAATTAAATGGACGAGATAATAAAACTTTTTAAAGAAAATGGATTTGGATTCCTGGCAACTGTGGATAATGGAAAACCCAGAGTAAGGCCCTTTGGATTTATGACCTGGGATGAAGGTAAGCTCTATTTCTGTACTAACAGCACAAAGAAAGTTTATAAACAGCTAGTCGAATCACCGTATATTGAATACAGCACCACATCAAAGGATATGATCACAGGAAGAATAAGTGGAAAAGTTATATTTTCCGATGATAAGGACAAAAAAGAATTGGTATTAAATTCGTCAGAACTGGTAAAAAAATTATACAAATCTTCAGATAATCCTATTTTTAAAATATTCTATATTGAACACGGTACAGCAACAGTTTCAGATTTAACAGGAGAAAATTCTAAAGAAATAGAATTTTAATTCTACATAAGAGGGTATTACTAAAATCTGTGTAAAATGGGGATTATATCTAAAAGATAAGCATAGATGTCTACCACTGATGTGATAGATACCTATGCTTATTTTATACCTAATAAAAATAATGACATCCTGAACCCAACATGCTCATAACTTTAATTATACTAATATAATCTTCTGTATATGTTTATTATATCCTCTCTTGATAGGGGTTCATAATTATTTATCAGCAATCTTTGTTGTCCTTCAATTACTTGATCTGTAAAAATTTCAATTTCCTCTTTCTTCATTCCATACTCCCTCAATTTTTTCCTTGGAAGAAGTTTATCCAAAAGTCCTGACAGGCTGTCATATACATTGTTTCCATCACATCCCAATATGTTAATAAGCATTTTATTTATATTTCTTATATTACCATCAGGATTCTTTTTATAATAGGTTTTAAATATTTCTGTAAAAAATAAATAATTTGCTTCTCCATGAGGCACATGATAGTTACCTCCAATAGGATATGAAAGAGCATGAACAGCACCACACCCTGCATTTCCAAAAGCTATGCCCGCATAATTACTTCCCAGTACAAAATCATCAATTATTTCAGTCCTATAACTTTCTCCTCTGTCAACTATCTTAATATATCCATTCAAAATTAATTCTATTGCCTTTACACTAAACATTTTAGTATATGGGTTGGCTTTTGGTGACACATAGGATTCTGTCGCATGTATTAATGCATCAACAGAACTCGTTACAAAAAATTTATATGGCAGCCCCTTCACCATTTCAGGCACAAGTACTGCATGGCTGGCATATAGTTCATCAGAAGCTATACCTTTCTTTGTATGTTTGCTCTTAAGTTCAGCAACAGATACATTGGTAACTTCAGAGCCCGTGCCGCAAGTAGTAGGTACAATAATTAATTCTTTATCTTTTACCAAAGGAACTTTCCCATCAAATAAATCCAGGGAATCATCGGTATATTTAAGACTAAGTACCTTAGATATATCTATTACAGTTCCTCCACCAACAGCAATAATTCTATTGTATTTTTTGTCTCCTATGTCTTTAATTATAGCATTTATCATTTCATCGGAGGGTTCACCAGCACCATATTTTTCTTGAAATATGCTGTCTGCACCCTCATCATATTTTTCTAAAAAAGGCTTGTATAAAAATTCATTTGTTACTATGCAGTCCCCTTTACCAATATGAAAAGATTTCATAAATTCTTCCGCTGTATCAAATTTATAAATATCAGGTACTAATCTAAACATTTTTAACACTTCTCCTTATCTATTTATTTTAAAACTCTGTAATAAGTTTTTTATTTATATAAAATTTTTAAACTATATCTCATTACTAAAATAGAGCCGCATTTTCCTTTAGCTTGTCTGGAGGAAGCCTATACACAGTCATGGTATCAACAGCCACGGCTCCCCTATCTTTATAAAATTTAATAGATGGAGTATTCCAATTTAGGCATCCCCACTCCAATCTCCTGCAGTCTGATTCAATTGCAAATCTAGACATAAAAGACATCATAATTTTTCCCAATCCCTTAAATCTCATAGTCTCATCAACATAGAATCCGTCTATATAAATACCTGCCTGCCCTATGAAGGCTGAAGAGTTACGGCAAAAATAGATAAATGCTACAGTTTTTCCATCATAATCTCCAAAAATCGCTCCGCCTTTTTTATCTGACAATAATTTATAAATATCTTCTTCAGTAGCTGTAATCTTATCAGACATTTTCTGATACGCACCGAGCTTTCTCATAAACTCCAAAACCATTTCAGCTTCCCCTGGTACTGCAAATCTAATTGTAAATCTTGGATTTTTTGTTTTTATGACTTCCATCTTTCAAATCCCTTCCCTAATCGATTAATACTTCCATCCTATAAACCTATTCCATTATTTCAGGTGGCAATTCTCTGAAAAACTTTGTCTTAATGGCTAAATAAACCAGCCCCAATATTATCCAGCTAAAACCAACTATTTTGGATGGCGTATCCACCTTTGCCCAAATGAAAAAACATATAAGCGCTCCACAAAGAGGTGCAATCAGATATTTTATAATATCCATACCCTTTTTCTTATTATCTCTAATAAAATATTGAGCCACAACCGACAAATTAACAAAAACAAACGCAAGCAGCGAACCAAAGTTTACTGTTGCCGTAACATTTTCCAATGAAATAACTATTGCTATTAAGCCAAGCAACCCCATTATTAAAATACTGTACATAGGCGTTTTATATTTGGGGTGTACTTTCCCAAATATCCTATGTGGCAATATTCCATTTTTACCCATACCATAAAGTATTCTTGCACCTGAGGCAACTCCCGTTAATGATGATATAAAAAGTCCTGCACCAAAAGTAGCAGTGAAAAAAATCTTCATTCCCATGGAGTGGGTGACCCTAGTTATTAATTCAACTGCTGCAGAATCTTTATTAGCTATTTCAAAAAATGCATTCGGCCAGGCAAGCTGCAGAAAATACATTGCAATTATAAAACCACATCCTGCACCAACACATGCTATTATGATAGCCTTGCCAACATTTTTTTCAGGATTAATTGCCTCTTCACTTAAAGTGGCAATAGCATCAAATCCGAGGAAAGAAAGTGCCAACATAGATGCGCCGGATAATATAGCAGGCATGCCAACACCTGGTTTAAAAAATTCTGTAGGATTGAAATAAGCTTTAGAATCCACCAGTGTACCAGCTCCTCCTCCCCTTAAAATATATTTGATTACCATAATGAAAAATACAGCCAAAAACACTAACTGAAGCAATACAAGAACGGTATCTACAATTGTAGCAAGTTTTATACCCCGGTAATTCACCCATGTAACAACAATTATTGCGGCTACAATAAATACTGATGCAGGAATCTGAGGTATCAAGTTTGAAAAATAAATTCCCATTACAACATAATTCAGCATCGGCAAAACCATATATGCAAGCAAAAGCACCCATCCTCCAAAAAATCCAACATAGGGATTCATGGATTTAGATACATATGTGTAAGCTGATCCTGCCATAGGATATTTTTTAACCATTTTTGAATAACTAAATGCCGTAAAAGCCATCCCTATTGTAGCAATTGTATAAGTGAACGATACCATTCCATGCGTTCTTGTGGTTGCAATACCATAGGTAGTAAAAATCGTCATGGGTATAATCATTGCTATTCCATAAAATACTAAAGATCTTAAAGGTAATATTCTCTTTAACTCATTAGTGGGTTCCTTTAATTTTATACCTTCATCGCTCATAACTTGGTACTCCTTTCAAATCTTTTATTGGAACTCTTATTTTAATTTCATAAATTTTCAATGCATTCACAATATTATTTAAAGCAACCTCTATGCCAAATTTTGAAAAATTATCTATCCCAACACTATCACCGCTAATACTGCCAATTTCTTAATAGTCTTCTAATTTTGTACATCTTAGTCCATCTAATACCTGACTTATTGATTTTGTCCTGTGTCCTTATTCAAATTTGAATACTCTTTTATCATGTATTATTACAATTTCACACTTGACGTTCTATTCATTTATAACTTTTTCTATTCATTTATGAATAGGTGTAACATAAACTAGAGTAATTGTATGTTACATATATAAGAAAGAAACAAATTCAATAAATTTGAATCTGTTTCTTTTTAATCATTCATAAACTGTTTAATTTCAAATCTCTGAAAAGCTAATTAGTATATTCCCTGTGCATACATTGCATCTGCCACTTTTACAAATCCGGCAATATTAGCTCCTGCCAGCAGGTTATATCCAAATCCGTATTCCTTAGATGCATTTTTACAATTGTTATATATATTAACCATTATGTTATGGAGTTTTTCGTCAACTTCTTCTGCTGACCAGGATAATCTCTCACTGTTTTGTGCCATCTCAAGTGCTGAAGTTGCAACTCCACCTGCATTGACTGCTTTTGAAGGTCCAAGTATTACATTATTCTTTAAGAAATATTGTTCAGCTTCATTAGTGCAAGGCATATTGGCAACTTCACATACAAATTTTATACCATTTGCCACTATCTGTTTTGCATGTTCCAGATGAATGTCGTTTTGAGTAGCACACGGCATTACTATGTCAACTTTAACTCCCCATGGTTTTTCATTAGGGAAGAATTTAACACCAAACTTGTCGGCATAATCTTTTACTTTGTCTCTTCCGGAAGCACGCATCTCAAGCAGGTAATTTATTTTTTCATCAGTAACTATTCCCTCTGGATCATAGATGTATCCATCCGGCCCAGAAATAGTTACAGCTTTTCCACCTAACTGTGCAACTTTTTTGCATACACCCCATGCAACATTTCCAAATCCCGATACAGCCACGGTCTTACCTTTTAAATCAGTTCCTTCATGTTTGAGAATTTCCTGACAGAAATAAGTCGCGCCATACCCAGTTGCTTCAGGTCTTACTAAACTTCCACCATAAGATAAGCCTTTTCCTGTAATAACACCGTTTTCAAACACACCTTTTAATCTTCTGTACTGTCCATATAAATATCCTACTTCCCTTGCTCCTACACCTATATCTCCGGCAGGAACATCTACATCCGGTCCTATATGTCTGTACAATTCAGTCATAAAGCTCTCGCAGAATCTTCTTACTTCATTATCGGATTTACCTCTTGGATCAAAGTCAGAACCACCTTTAGCTCCACCTATTGGAAGGCCTGTAAGTGAATTTTTGAGTATTTGTTCGAATCCTAAAAATTTAATAATGCCTATATAAACAGATGAGTGAAATCTAAGTCCTCCCTTATATGGTCCTATGCAGCCGTTAAATTGGACTCTAAATCCCCTGTTGACCTGTACCTTGCCATTGTCATCTACCCAGGGAACTCTAAAAACTATCTGTCTTTCAGGTTCACAGAATCTTTCCAAAAGATTTTGTTCCATATATTCAGGATGCTTCTCAAATACTGGTCCTATGGATCCTAAAACTTCTTCTACTGTTTGTAGGAATTCAGGCTCATCCTTATCTCTTTTCCTCACCTTTTCCAATACCCTGCTAATATAATCCCTTGCCTCTTTTACCGTGTCAATATAATCTCTTATCTCTTTGTCTGACATGTTTTAAATATCCTCCTCATTAATTATCGTCATTTAATTTATCAGAACGCTTGCTGCTTAAAAATACATATTTTATTAAAATAGTTACATAGTGAATGCATCCATACATTAACGTTTAGCAAGATATATTCCAAATATGTATAAACTACAAAAATCATTTATACTACAGTATACAAATATATTCTTACATAGTTTCATAATTCATTTACGAATAGCTTTAATCCTATCATCATCTCCTCCCAACCAATGTATACAAATTTATTCATTTATAATTTAATATATTCATTTATGAATAGCTGTGGGTATACTTTTTTATCTTCCTCGCAGCTGTAGCCTGACTAATGCCCAATACTTGTCCTACTTTTACAGTCGTTTTATATTTTTCAAGGGCTTTCAAAATTAATTTTCCTTCATAATTATTCAATTGTTCTTTTAGAGAAACATTTTTAGTATTAGAATCTTTTTCATATTTATTTTTCACATTGTCTTCTAAAAATCTCTTGTTAATGATATCATCATCTGACAACAATAAAATCCTCTCAATAGTATTTTCCAGTTCTCTTATGTTACCCGGCCATTTGCAGTTAATCAGCATATCAACAGCTTCTGGATTAAAGCTTTTATTTAAACCATATTTTTCATTAATTTTTCTCACAAAATACGAAATCATATCCGGTATATCCTCTTTTCTCTCTCTAAGAGGTGGAATATTAATACTGACTACGTTTAATCTATAAAACAAATCTTCCCTAAATTTTTTTTCCTTGATTAATTTTCTTAAATCCTGGTTTGTTGCTGTTATAAGGCGAAAATTTACTTTAATAATTTTAGTTCCCCCTATTCTATTAAAAGTTTTATCCTGAATAACTTTAAGTAATTTCACTTGCAAATTTAAAGGAAGATCACCTATCTCATCCAAAAAAAGGGTTCCATTATCAGACAATTCTATCAACCCTAACTTTCCTTCTTTTCTAGCCCCTGTAAAAGCTCCTCCTTCATATCCAAATAGCTCAGACTCCAAAAGATGTTCTGGTATAGCACCACAATTTAGCTCTATAAACTGTCTTTTTGACCTTTTACTTAAACTATGAATTAACTTTGCAAAATAACTTTTTCCCACACCAGTTTCTCCAGTAATTAAAAAATTTACATCAAAATCTGCAACTTTAGTAATAAGATTAAATATCTTTTTCATCTCTTTATTTTTACCCATCATAAGATTAGGATTTATTCCTTTATCAACTAAATGCCTCAATTTTTTAGTATAAACTTTACCATTTCTTTCTAAAACTTCAAACTGTTTTTTTATCTCTACAAATGTTTGCACATAATAGGAAAAACAGACTACCTTTACTATACAGCCATTAGCATCCTTTATAGGAATAGCAGTAACTAAAATTTCATTATTTAACTTATTTTTTTGAAGCATTGTAATTTTTTGCTTTGTTCTTAAAACCTTTACAGCAGCTGAAGGATAAAACACACGTAATTTTTCCAACTCAAATACATTTCTCCCTAATAGATCCTGTTTTTTTATATCATAAAATTTCTCGAAAAAATTACTGATATTTAAAATAACACCCTCCCCGTCAGTTACAATAATGTCCTCATTATCATCTTCCACAAGATTCATCACATTATCACTTTTAGTTTTTATAGTTTCAATTAAAGACATGCTAATATCCTGAAGAATAGCTATTTCATAACCGTCTAATTTATCAAATGGTAAAAAATAAACAGATATTAAATTTTCATTTTCTCCAATTATATAAATATTTTTTAAGTATTCCGTAAACTCTTTCTTTGAAGAATACCTAAGTATATTTTTTAGATTTTTTTCAATAGATAAATTATCCTTCAGTATCCTACATGCTTTCTTATTAGGAATTATTCGCTGCTCCGTAACTTTATAAAGTACTGCCGGAATGGAACTCGAATCTATTGAATTATCCAATGTGAATCCCCCCATAATTGATCCTTTTATAAAGAATAAGTATTTATATGTACTTTTTTACATTTAC
The DNA here is from genome assembly GCF_900184915.1 of Clostridium sp. HV4-5-A1G. NCBI lineage: Bacteria > Bacillati > Bacillota > Clostridia > Eubacteriales > Clostridiaceae > Clostridium > Clostridium sp. HV4-5-A1G. The sequence continues at coordinate 13,182 of NZ_FXYI02000102.1, forward strand.
TTTCAAAATATCTATAAATTATCTATTTTCTATCGTAATTCTATTATATCAGTATTCTTATATATTGAAA
>NZ_FXYI02000103.1:0-13236 GCF_900184915.1 Clostridium sp. HV4-5-A1G
TACAGATATTATATATTTTTTTGTAAAATCCACTATGTTGTCTGCCAGCTGCTTAAAATAGGCCACACTTGAATAGCAGTGATCAGCTCCGGAAACAAACTTTAAAAAAGCTTTATCTTCCAGCATTTCTTTAATCCGCTTGGAATAAAGAGGCGGCACTGATTGATCCTCCGTTCCCTGAACTATTAGTACCTTTCCCATTATTCCTTTCAAATAATCAAAAAAATTATAGTTAAATGCATCTTCTACAGCACTCTTATAAAGCCGGTTATTTTCAAATTCTATATATCCAGTGTGCAGAAATTTTTCCAGTTTGCTCCCTCTCACTTCATTTATAAATACATCATACATATTGAATGCAGGACTTATAAGGACAGTATTTTTAATTAAATTTGAATAATTACAGGCAATTACTGCTGCAACTGCACCGCCCATACTGAATCCCAAGATATTTATTTTATTTTTGTCTACATAATAAACTGAATTTACATAATCAATAACTGAACTGCAGTCTTCAATCTCTCCAGATATCGTCAAATCCAAAAAATCACCATCACTCTCACCACTACCGGCAAAATCAAATCTTACAGAAACTACTCCCATACTTTCTAAAATCCTGGCTATTTTCACAAACATAAAATCATGACCCAGCTTGTTCCCCATAAATCCATGGCAGAAAATTATGCACGGCATTTTATACTCTATTTCAGGTCTATTTATAATCCCCCTCAGGACTTTCCCGGCCTTGTTCTTTACTTCAAAATTTTCAACCACATTATCAATCCCCCTAAAAATAGAATATTAGAGTGTTATATATATTTTATCGGAAAGAGTAAGTCCTTTTGGATCCCATTCTCTTTTTGGGCATTTAAATATCTTATAGGGTCTATTCAAACTCTTTATGAATCCATAAAATTCTGCATCCAACCAAGGAGGTGTCCAGCTTCCCGATCTGCATATGTGAATATAGTCCACAGCTATTTTGTCCTTAAAGTCCTCCGTTTCATGATAACTTACATGAAATTTTTCGTTTATTTCCTTAAATTCCTTCTTGCTCTCGTAGGTATATGGACTGTAAATTATGCTTACCTTCTGAACTATTTTATTTTTTAATAATTTTCCGAGCCAATTACCGCAATTCAGTTCAAAATTAAGGGACTTCAGTCCTCCATATCCTAGATCTGAATGAGCATCAAAATTTATCACTTTATCACATTTGTTGTCTTTTGCTATATAATAGGAAATTTTATGGGAATCAGATACATACATCTTCATCTCCTTTTTTATAATAAAGTATCTCTTGATTCTATTCCAAAATCCTATGAGTTCTCTACCCGTTCTAACTGATTTTTCTACATTTTCTCCATTTTTCATATCTTCAAAATATCTCTTATACCATATATTAATATTATTTCTTCTGTTTTCAATATAGGAACCACACCATTTCCTCTTTATAGGAATGAAATAATCCCAATCAATACTCAGAAGATTCTTCCCCATAATACAGGTTCCCCCTTTTATTCAGTTCACAATTCACAGTTCACAATGCACAATTAATGAGGATTTTCGGATAAGTTCGAAAACCAACAAGATTTGATATTGAACTCTGACATTTGAATAACTAGCCCTTTTTTATGTTTTGTAATTTTATGCTCTCCAATTTTTTATTATCAAGCTTTATCTTTATTCTATCCAAGAATGCGGAATTTTTAAATATCTTTTTGAATAAAAAATATCCCAAAATCATAACTGCCAGTTCTCCCACCGCCTGGGTAAAAAATGTATAGAAAAAAGGCACCTTGTACAATACATGAAGTTCCTCCGCTATAGCCGCACTTCCTAAAACAGGCCATATAATCGAAACCGCCATATTCCTGGTTTTCCACATAGCATAGGTGGCAACAAAAGTTGCAAAGCTGCCCACGAAAACGTCCACTATACTGAAGCTGTAAAAATTCGATATTGCACATCCTAAAGTAAGAGACATTATATAAAAAGGATCTATAAAGGCAAGAAAGTTAAGCACTTCACTGATTCTAAACCCTATGGGACCCCAATAGGAAAGCTGCCCCAATGCAATAGTTGCCACTATATATATTGCAGCCACTACAGCCAATTTTACCAGTTTACCAGTTCTACTCATTTATCTTACCTCCAACTCCGTCCAGATCTGCATTACATCTGGCATCTATATCATCCAGCACCTCTACTCTACTATAATAGGTTGTCTGTAAGGTTCTGAACAGTTCACTGTTATAAAATTCATCTACAAGCTTATTGTCTCTCTTTACCTCAGTGCTGTTTTCACAAAATACATTCACCGTTACCCTTTCAAAGTATTCAAGTGCAAGCTTTACATCTTTTTTAAGAGCTTCAAGTGTCTGTCCCCTCATTCCAAAGAGAAGATTCACCCAGTCAAAATTTTTGAAATCACATGCTTTTCTCGGTCCAATTCCCTTGTGGAGTACATTTTCCCTGTAATCCACATCAAAGGTCTCCGCACCTACTATGAACTTCAGCTCAACAGGAGAAAACCGTTCTTTAAAAAGCTCTATATTCTCCTCATATTTCACATGTCCCTCAAAAATAACCTGTTTTATGTTCTTCTCCCTGCACAACCTGATGAGCTCAAACACAGTACAGACATCCAGTTCACTCGTACTTCCGGAATTAATTACCTGAAGTACTCCATATTTTCCCGTAACTCTCCTGAGCACTTCAGAATTCAGCTTATAATTTCTAAAGGCACTGCTGTCCTGATCCAGATGGTAATCGCAGAAAATACACTTTCCCCAAAAACACCCGCTTCCCCTTAAAAGCACAATTTCCCTGGGAAGCCTCTCAGTAATTTGTCCATATCTTTTCAATTTCGGTAAAGCACTCATATTATCTCTCCTAGCCTGTTTAAAAATTTAAAAGTATAAGAAACGTTAAATGCCACCCTCACACAATCTATATCTAAAATAACAGAGACAATATAAAAAGGTGAAGAAATTTCCCCACCTTATATATCACAAATAGACTATTGTAATTGAACTGTCAATAGCATCAATCCATAGTTTTGTTTATAGACAGGATGGTTTCGAACTGTCTTCTATGTACTTTTATGTATTATTATATATTATAAAGTCCACAAAATCAAGGTTTCTTGAGGATTATCGTTTTTTCATTTATTATTAAATACTATGAAATGTTATTAAAAATTGTATTTTATGTTTGCAAATATGTTTGCAAATTATACTTTAAATTGAAACATATATGCAAGTTTATACAATAATATGTTATAAAAATAAAAACTCCAACTTAAATTTAGGTTGGAGCTTTTATCATATAATATTAATCTATCTTATCTTTATAATCATCATTTCCATCTCTGTATTAACGTCAAGTCCTCCTGTATTTATAATTTTTTTATCCAGATCATTGCAAATCTCCAAATTATAAGCAAGATCTTGAATTTGATATTTCTTTGCAATACTACAGAGTCTCTTACAAAAATATTGGTTCAACTTGTACTCTTTTGCTATATCACTATAATTTTTATTAGCCATCATCCCTGATTTACAGTATATTAGCCTGTTATATTGTTTCTCAATACTTCTTATAATCTGAACAGGCTGCAACCCGCTATCGAGTAAAACATTTATAATGCGCAGTTCATCAATTTTTCTGTTTTCCGATACGGCATTTAAAAGATCCAGAATATCATCATCATCCAGTGAACAAAAAACATCTTTCACTTTTTCTATAGATATAGTATCCATAAACTTAAGCTTATCCAGATCATTGATAAACATATCCAGATTTGAACTGCTATTTATCATGAAGTCAATTATCTTATTATTTATATTCAATTTATTGTCCTTACAAAACGATTTTAATATTTTCTTCTTTTCCAGAGTATCATCTGAATCCATGATAAGTTCCATACCCTGTTTCTGCAGTTCCTTCATCCTTCTGCTGATTTTTTCTCTTTTGTCCCTCTTGTAGACATACAAAACTAAGATTGTAAAATTAGGAAGGCTCTTGACATATTTCTTTAAACATTTAAATATACCCAGCTTGTCTTTGTAATCATCATAGAGGAAATCCGCTTTTATAACGATTACCCTTTTTTTGCCCATCAAAGGCAGTGTCTCGCACTTTGATATTATTTCTTCAGGTTTTACCAAGGATTTAATATCTATTTCTGAAATATTTAGTGGTTCCACTCCCTTTTTGACAGAATTCAACTTCTTTAAAATACTGTATTCGGATTTTGAATACAGTATAATTTTGTTGTCCATTAACATTTCCCTCCATTGTCACATATAATAATCTTTAAATCGCTTATTCCTGAAAACTGTTTATATCCTTTTTCGAGCCATGTATATCCTTCTTCAAGTATGTTTTTTTCTTTCAAAGTGGCAGGTACAATTTTTATTTCCATAACTTTATTTATAAACATCTTGGACTTTTCAAACGTATCTCCCAATGCCTTATACTGTGGTAACTTCTTGAAATTTTCTACCATCTGTTTTTTCGCAAAAGTAATTTTTTTAACCTTTTCTTCAAAATCCACTTCATTGTAATTAGTATTCTCCACACCTTTATTAGATTTTCCTTCAGCAGGTTTTCCAACAAAACTACCTGCCTTTATAACCGCTAGTTCAAGTGAAGTTCTATCCCTCGAATCTATTTTTTGAAAAAGCTCTATAGTATTAATAACTTCCCCTTTAGTAACTTTCAAATTAGACAGCCTTGTAATATCAGTGTCAGTCATGGGAATAACAGAATTGGCTTCACTGCCCATAACCTTACTCATTAGAATATGCCTGAGAAACCTCATAAAATCTTTGATAAATACATTGAAATCAATACCTTGATTATCTAAATAATTTATCAGCTCAAGACTTGCAGGGATATTTCTTTGAAAAATATACGAAGAAAGCTTGAACATATTTTCATTACCTGAAACACCCAATAACTCGGATACCTCTTTATAAGACACATTATTTAAATCCTTGACCTGATCTAAAATACTTACTGCATCTCTCATTCCTCCGTCAGATACTTTAGAAATCAATACTAAACTTTTATCATCTACCTTTATAGATGACTTTTCCGAAATATATTTAAGCCTTTTATAAATATCTTCTATACTTACCCTTCTAAAATTAAACCTCTGGCATCTCGATAAAATAGTAGCAGGGAGCTTTTGCGGATCTGTAGTTGCCAGTATGAATATTGTATTTTGGGGAGGTTCCTCAAGAGTCTTTAAAAAGGCATTGACAGCCTCCTGTGTTAGCATGTGTACCTCGTCCAGGATAATAACTCTAAATTTTGCTTCCGTAGTTGGATAATTAAGTGAAGATATGATATTTCTCATGTCCTCTATTCTTCTTTTAGAAGCCGCATCCATCTCAATTACATCAATACAGTTTCCATCCTCTATTTTTTTGCACATTTCACATGTACCACAAGGTTCACCATCTTTAGGATTCAAACAATTTACAGCTTTGGCCAGAACTTTGGCTGTAGTAGTTTTTCCCGTACCCCTGGTGCCAGAAAAAAGATATGCATGTGAAACATTCTTTTTTACAACCTGGTTCCTTATTATTTCAGTTATATGCCCCTGTCCTACTATATCACTAAATCTTTTGGGCCTAAATTCATTGTATAGCATAACACATTCCACCCTTCATTTTTTTATTTTTTATATAAAAAAACTGTCTTAAAGACAGTTCCTGATATCTATATTTAAGCCGTTATAGCCAATACAAATCGTTACTCATAAGAGTGTTAGCCAAGTTATCTCTCATTTTTAATATACGGTAAAAAAGTAAAATTTAAATTCATTTACACAAAAATCTGAAGATACCTTTTGAGTATCTCCAGATTTTTTTATTTTAACAAAAGTTATTTTAAAGAACTTTATATAACTAAACTTAATTGTTCAATTGGTGGTTCAAAATTTGTCCAAATAACTTCTTCTCTATCCGCACCATAATACTCAGCCTGACCTTTAACGCTTTTTTTGTGCCATCCTTTTAACATCTTATCATACAAATCAGACTGATATCCTGATAAAATTATTTTTCCTTTATGCTGTAGCAATATTTCGAGTAGTTCTATGTGATCCTGTTCAGTCATCTCATATTTATACTGCTTCGCTTTTCTTGTATCCAATAAATACGGTGGATCTGCATAAATTAGTACATTAGGATAATTAAACCTTTCTATAACTTCTAATGCTGGTCTATTTTCAATTTGAACTTGTTTTAGCCTATCAACTATACCAATTACCCATTCAGGTAGACGATACCAGTTATAAACCGCATACATATTTTCTCTGCCCTGTACATCATTTTTCCATCCAACCTTATAACCATTCGTACGGAATCCATGCCCCTGCCAGCACTTAATAAGAAAGTTTAATGCTTTGTCTACCTTATTAAGAGCTTCGATTTTAAAGCTTTCATCATATTCTTTACGGCTATATGGTGTCATAGCAATTTTTCTAACCAGCTCTTTTGAATTATCTCTTATGCAAGTAAATAAGTTTATTACATCGTCATCAAGATCATTTATTGTCTCAATTGAACTTGGTACCTTAGAAAAGAAAACAGCACCAGAACCAAAGAATGGTTCTACATATGAATGATGTTCGGGAAAATTCTTTATTATCCAACCTGCTATACTCCATTTACTACCGGGATATTTTAAAACCTGTTTCATTTGCTAACCTCCTGAACACGCACATTAATTTCGTTCCTAAAATCTTTGTATTGTAAAAACAACTATCTATAATTACCTGTACCAATTATTTAACTCTTCACTCTTAATACTAAACATAAACAATTTCTCCTTCCATAATCTTTAAATTATAAGCTTTCACCTCTATAGGCGGTTAATTGGCATTACAAACTTTAGCTTAATTTCTCTCACACTTTATTTGCCAATCTAACCGGCAATACAATTCCGGTATAATTATCACTGTCTTTCTTCTTTATAACTACTGGAGATACATTGTTTGAAAAGTCAAATTCCAGTTCATCATCTTCCTGGGATAATAACACATCAGAAATATATTTTGAATTGAATGCAATTTTTAGCTCTGAGCCCTGAAAGTCTTTCACTTTAATCTCTTCCTCTACTCTTCCAATGGAAGATTTGGCCAACAAATCAAGATTACCATCTTTTGTAAACGACAATTTTACAAGCTTATTTTCTCCCGTAAGTATAGCTGCTGCCCTACCCAAAACAGATACCAACTCCAGCCTGTCTATCGTACAAACAGTATCACTATTTTCAGGAATTATATTTTTCCACTTTATATAGCTGCCTTCTAATGGAACACTGCTAATAAAAACTTCATTAAATGCAAATTCAATTATGTTTTTTGAAATTTTTACATTCACATTTTGCTCGTCATTTTCCAGTATTCTCTGAAGTTCCACCGCTGATTTCTGAGGCACTATGAAAGACACATTTTCATCACAATCTACAGGAATACTACTTATGCACATCCTGTAACCATCTAGAGCAACCAGAGTTAATTTCCCATTTTCAACTTCAAAAAATACTCCAGTAAGTATAGGCCTTGTTTCATCTTGTGCAACTGCAAAAATGACTTCTTTCAAGGCTCTTTTTAACTCCTCTGATATTACGTTTACCTCTACTTTACTTTTAATTGGCTTTATAACAGGAAAAGCATTTATATCCATAGATACAATATTGGATTGAGACTTTCCTGAAACTATGGACACCGAGTTTTCTTTTTCTTCTGATTTTATAAGCAATTCCTGGTTTGGGAGGGCTTTTACATACGATAATAAGAATTTTGAATTTACCAAAATGGCTCCATTTTCAAAATCCATGCATGTAAAAGCTGCTTTAATTGTAGTTATAAGATCTGTACACATAAGCGTTACTTTGCTATCTTTTACTTCTAACAGAACTCCATCCAGATTTTCATTCATATTTGTCTTTGTACAAGCTCTAACAACCTTTTCCAACGCATCTTGAAAAATTCCTTTTGTCGTCCTAAATAACATAATACATTCCACCTTTCATTTTTTTATAAACAAAAAACAGCCAAAATTTTATCAGCTGCTTTTGTTGAATACTTTTATATTTTCTTATTTAGATTTTCGCAAAGTTTATTATATTCCTTTGAAGTAGTTTCTCTCAGTTCTCTAGTTATTGTATACAGCATATGAGCTCTTAGCCTATCCAATCTATCTGCTGATCTGAATAATTTCAATATATATTTGTCCAGTTCATTGACACCATCAAGGTATCCATCAATATAACTGCACAATACTATTTGAGATATTCTTCCTTCCTTCGTAAGAGATGGCTCTTTTATAAGCAGTAATGAGTTTATATCCACAATACACTCCACCTTTCATTATTTTTTAACCTTGTATAGTCAAAACCAAACGTTACCCATATAAGAGCATTTGCAAATTTCCTTTATATATTTAATATGTGGTAAAAACTAGAGTTTCAACTTATTTGTATAAAAAATTCCGGAGACACACCTAATCATCTCCAGAACTTTTATAATTCAATACACATACTTTCTAACCTACAATATGCTTAAGATAATCATCTATGCCTTTATACGAAGGATTCCACGTACATACTCTTATATCACTGAATCCTTCTGATTTCAGATATTGTATCAGCTTTACCTGATTTTCCATGACTTGTGAATTATCAAACCTATCCATATCATAAGCTACAAAAATCCGTTTTGCTTTCATTTTCTTTAAAATTTCTGCACAACCATTATAAGAGTTTACTCCTGGGATTGCTAAAAACGTTGTATCTGATAGAATTCCAGCTACTGTTGCCTTTAATGCTCCCTCGGTAATAACCACTTTTTTGCCGGAATGTTTTGAATTCCAATAAACGTGAAAAAACCCCTGGGTAGCACATCCTCCATTCATGTAACCCGATGAAAACCATGGATATTTCTTTTTGATATTTTCACCATTTTTTCTTATCTGACATCCCTGTATTCTGCCATATATATCCCTGACAGGTACAAGAAATCCCCCTTTTTTTGGAGTCCAGAAAGTCCAATTTTTATATTTGTTCGGATAAAACCCTGGAATTCCTTTAAGGGAAAAACCGCATTTCTGAATTTCTATACATATTTTTCTTTTCAGATATTTACTTTCTGGTAGAGTTGCATACCCGTTTTTACGGATATCTTTTTCAGTGAGACCTCTCAAAACAAGATTTCCCAAATGTTTATCACTTACGTAAAGCAGTGATATAAGTTTTCTATAAACCTTATCTCTTGTATCTATATCAGCCATTGGAATTACAGGCTTGTTTAACTTCTTTTCCATTTTCTTAATTTTTTTCACAACACTGCTTTTTACGTCAAACCCCATGATTTCCTTAAATGCCTCTTTAGTTGAACAACTATGAAGTTCAGCATACAATTTTATATTTGAACCCGCAGCCCCGCATTTTACACATCTATACACATTTTTATAGTTTGGATTTCTTCTATCCGTTGGTGTCAGGTAGAAATGTCCAGGTTTTGCACCACAGAAAGGACATGTTGCTGTGAATCTGTATCCTTCTTCTTTTATGTCTGTCAATCCACACATGTAAGCAACATTTAATATGCTTAATCTAGGATCAGTATCATAATCTATTTCCATCAAGAGCACCTCCTTGTATTCCCTTATATTTTTAATATGTGGTAATTTAAAAGCTGCCATATTAAATGACAGCTTTTTATGTTACAATTTAGAAAGTTTTTCACCCAAAATATAAATCTCCCTGGTAATCATTTTTAGCTCTTCTTTTCTTATCTTTAATCCCGATTTGCTCAGTGACCTTAATTCATTCAAATCATCCAGTTTATTTTCCATTTTTCTTTTCAATATCTTCTTTTTTGTTTTCATATACCAGAGCCCCCTTACCTCTATATCATTAATTTAATTTTTAGAAAGGTACATCACCAACCAAACTCATGTCCGACTCAGGAATATAGTTAGAATTTCCTGTAGAATGGCTTGTATAAGACTTTGGAGAAAGATACTTGGTTTCCTCCGCAATAACTTCAGTAACAAACCTCATACTGCCATCTTTGGCTTTATAACTTCTAGTCTGAATTCTGCCGCTCACTGCTATAAGTTTCCCTTTACATGTATTTTGTGCAGCAGCTTCGGCAATTTTCCCCCATAAAACAACAGGAATAAAATCTGCCTGCTGGTGTCCTTCTTTTTTTACTTTCCTGTCAACAGCCAGATTAAATATGACAACCGGTATATTGCTTCCCGGAGTAAATTTCAAATCAACGTCTTTAGTCAACCTTCCAATTAATACAACTTTATTCACAATACATTCCACCTTTTTTATTTATTTATGACATACAAAAATATTATTATTAAGAATGCCAACGATGCTTCACAACCCTTGTCTCCTGACTTGGCGAATTTGAAAATATTTCTGCAGAACATAATTGACAAAGCAACTATAGAAATAACTTTCAAAATCATTGCTCCCATATACGTCATGGCTAGGCCGCCTTTCTGCTTTCAAAAAGTTCATCCACAACACTTTTACAGAAACATGCAATTTGCTCCGTATTTCTGATATCTTCTGTATAAATCACAGGTTCATCATGCAAAAGACATATTTTGTTGAGAATTTTTATACTGTATACGGCACAAGCCATTGCCCTTTTCCTCAAAAGCATCTGGCCGGCAACATATTCTCTGAATTCTTCTCCCTGGTATTTAAAACGTGCAATAGTTAATATGTTCTCTGTATCAGCAACCGTCCTTACATATTCGCTGAAATCTTTCTCCACAAACCTCAAATTTTCAAGGGTTTCATTATCTTTTATCTTTGAAGCCAACTTTTCAATTTTCTCCTTGTACATAACACATTCCACCTTTTCATTTTTTGTAATTTTTGATAATAAAAGAAGAACTCTCAATGTTTGAAAGTTCTTCTAAAAATTTTTATACTTATTGTAATAATAGAAATTGTTAGCCATATTCTTTAATAACTTTTTATATTGTATCCAAGTAATGTTCTGACTGCTGAAAATTTAAGTGCATCCAAATGCGTGTCCATATCTCTCGAGCATACATCTTCACCATACGAATTAAATCCCAATGTTACATCACATTTCCCATCTTCTGAAGAATTGATTGAAAACAAATCACTTTCCTTAAATCCATGCAAGTTTAGCGTATGTTTAATTTTATCTTCATTATTGCAGGTCATAATATACATTATAGCATCATAATATTCCTGCTTCTCCTCTAATTTTGTTTTAAGTTCATTTTTAGAATTCTCCAGCATAATCTTTTCATGTTCCAATTCTTCTATTTTTCTTTGTGAAGCAAATTCCTTTTTTGCTGCTATACTTTTGTTCGTGAATTTTGATAATAAATTCAACATAATATATTCCACCTTTCAATTTTTTAGCTTTACGGCCAAATCCAAATGTCACCCTACAGGGTATTAACTAAATTCATTTCTAATATTAATATGTGGTATTTTAAATACAAAAGGTTAAAATTATAAATTATTTTTCACATTCTAAAACAGGCTGAGCTGCTTTCCATTAATAATTTCAGTTGAAATATCCATAATAACCGAGTGAGTTGACTGACTGTTATACACTTCAGGAATCTCAAAGTCAGGGATGCTCAGGAATTTTTTCAACTCTATAAAAAGAGCTTTGAATTTTTTATTGAATTCTTTCCTTTCCTCTCCTTCAGGGTAAGGTTTATTGCTGAAATAATATTTGTTGTCAACACCATGAACCAGGTATTGACTTATAAAACCTTTTTCCCTTAGGGAGTCTTGCACATATGCCTCAAAAGCTCTTGCAAACATCTCCTGGATAGTACTGAAATAATCTTTTTTCCTTCCTTCATCTAATTTCCTGGATTCAATCAAAAAGTCAGACTGTTTTGCATTTCCGGATTCATTCTTGTACTTCAAAGAATATATCAGGTCCTTGAATACTTTTAATAATTCAGGAGACAGTTTGTTACTGTTATTAATATTAAAACTAGCATATGGATAACTTACCTCATTCTCACATATACTGCCTATAAAATCGTCAAGTGCATGAAGCCACTCATGTGACAGTGAACCTGCTCCCCTGATCTTTGTTATATTTATGACTCTCCTGCAGCTTTCATAATGTGCCGAAGCATTTCCACTGCCCCTTGCACCAAAAGCTATTCCAAGGCTGCTTTCTCCCTCTCTTTTAAGTGATATAAAATTTGATGCTACATTTAGAACATATGCCAAATCTACAAGGGCGTCGAAACAATAATTTATATGCATCTGCCTTTCGCTGTCAGTGGCATAATTCCCGAACTCTCCTCCTCTGAAGCCGAATATTTCAAGGAATTCATCCGTTGATACCTCAAATTTCCTTTTTGCAGGCCCCCTTCTTTCTATACCTTTTAATACTGGCCTCTGAAATTTGAAAATTGAACTTCCTTTTTTATTCATGTTTTCAATATACAGTTCTGCTTCTTCTCTTGTTTCAAATGAGCTTTTACAAACAATTTTGTAATAATATTTGCTGCTCTTGCAGCTGCTCTTGCATATGAAAAACTTTCCCTTTTGTTCCTTAACTATTAAGGGATTTTTCTGTGACAAGGAATCCGGAAACCCTATACGCGAAAGTTCTTTTCTAAAATCCTCCGGATATTGAGATACTTTATAGGCAACAGTTGTAAATTTATTTTTTATGTTTGGATTCTTATAAACTTTGCCTGTCCAGCTTTGCCTATAATATCCATTACGTACAAAAATCTCGTAAAATACATTCTTTAAGTCCTCTTCTGATTTTAAATTCATTGCTACATCTCTTACTATGGACACAAATTCTACAAACAATTTTCTGTTATTCTTGTTTTCCTCTTCATCATGTGTGGGCTTCACCTTTGCAGGCAACGCATCTCTTAGTTTTTTTATACAGAAAACCACTAGCTTTGGATTGTCATTGCACATCTCTCTGTAGTCTGGTTTCTTCCATATCTGGTCTTTGACACAGAATTGAAAAGCTTCCCTGTCAGACAAAGAATCCAGATCTGAAATTAAAAAATTTCTTTCCTTCCAGAGATCTTTTTTAGCTCCACCTATTTTTTCTCCAAAATCTTCAATTTTCACAATACACTCCACCTTTTCTAAAATAAATAAAAAGAGAATCCTCAAAATTGAAAATTCTCCTAAATTTTTATTATTATATTT
>NZ_FXYI02000104.1:0-13048 GCF_900184915.1 Clostridium sp. HV4-5-A1G
GTAAAATATATAATAATATTTAATATAAATTAAATCCTTTGAAGGGAAGCAAGTAAATTTAAAAACAGATTTATAGAGAGTTGTATATGGTGAAAGTACAATAATTATGCTTAAATTGAATGGGTTCCAGAGGAGTAAAATGAATTAAATTAATTTTTAGTAGTTTTAACCGTAATTCTTGCGTTATGAGATAGGATTTTGTGATCCATTTTGAGGAGAAGGTTCTTTGAGCTTCTTGAATTTAGGTGGTACAGCGTTAAAAGCGCCCTATGATTTAAATCATAGGGCGCTTTTTATCAATCAAAAATATTGTAATATTTGGAGGTAAAATTATGGAAAATAAGAAAAAAGTAATATTTAGTGGAATTCAACCTTCGGGAAATTTAACCATAGGAAATTATTTTGGAGCCTTGAAGAACTGGGTAAAGCTTCAGGATAAATACGACTGTTATTTTTGTGTGGTGGATCTACATGCCATAACTGTAAGGCAGGAACCAAAGGATTTGAGAAGAAGGACACTTGAAGTACTGGCCATATATCTGGCTGCAGGCATAGACCCTGAGAAAAATACCATATTTATTCAATCTCATGTTCCTACTCATAGTGAAGCAGCATGGCTTTTAAACTGTTTTACTTATGTGGGAGAGCTTGAGAGAATGACTCAGTATAAAAGCAAGGCCAAAAAGTATGGGGATACGGCAGAGGGTGTAAGTGCAGGACTCCTCAATTACCCTGTACTGATGGCCGCAGATATATTGCTTTACAATGCAGATCTTGTACCTGTAGGAAAAGATCAGACTCAACACATTGAAATTACTAGGGATATAGCTGAAAGATTTAATAATGCCTATAGTCCTACGTTTACTTTACCGGAGGGGTATATACCAGAAGGAGGATCCAAGATAATGGATCTGCAGGATCCTACAAAAAAAATGTCTAAGTCATCCAGCAATCCTAACAGTTACATACTGATTATGGATCCTCCTGAAGTGATAAGAAGAAAGATAAGTAGGTGTATTACGGACAGTGTAGGTGTGGTGAAATACACAGATGATCAGCCGGGTGTGAAAAATCTCATAAATATATTGGTTGCAGCTGCTGGAATGAGTCATGGTGAAATAGAAGCTAAATATAAGGGAAAAGGTTATGCCGAATTTAAAAATGATGTAGCAGAAGCCTTGATAAGAGAACTTTCTCCCATACAGAACAAAGTAAATGAATTTCTTGAGAATAAAAAATATCTGGAGGAAATATATAAGAAGGGTGCAGAAAAAGCATACTATGTGTCCAGTAAAGTCTTGAGGAAAATGCAGAAAAAAATAGGATTCATACCTGTGTCAAAATAAAAGATCTGGTATATGAATTTTAGGTACAATAAATTAAGGGCAAATTACCGCTGTAAAACAGCATCTAATTTGCCCTTGATAAAAGTTATTTATTCTACTTTTCCTATATCTGACAGTTCAAGGCCCTTGTTGTGTTCCAGTGCCCAGCTGATATTCCATTCACTTTGAAATATCAATATATCTCTTCCCTTTAAGTCCTTTACTTTTTTTGTATCACTTGTTAAAATTAAATTTTCTAATGCTGTTTTAGAGTTCTCTATCCACCTTATAGCTCTGTAAGGTAAGACATCTATTTTTATATCCACATTGTATTCACTTTTCATCCTATATTCTAATACTTCAAACTGGAGTAATCCCACTACACCTATGATGATTTCCTCAATGCCTATATTTAATTCCTTAAATACTTGAATTGCACCTTCCTGTGAGATCTCTGTTATTCCCTTTATAAACTGTTTTCTTTTCATGGTATCTATGGTTTTAACTCTGGCGAAATGTTCGGGTGCGAAAACGGGAATACTTTCAAATTTAAATTTTTTATCAGGAGAACAGAGGGTATCTCCTATACTGTAAATCCCTGGATCAAATACACCTATTATGTCCCCGGCATATGCTTCTTCTACTATTTCTCTGTCCTGAGCTAAAAATTGCTGTGGTTGGGAGAGTTTGACTTTACTTTTTCCCTGTATGTGAAATACTTCCATTCCTTTTTTGAATTTCCCAGAGCATATTCTCATAAATGCAATTCTATCTCTATGAGAGGGATTCATATTGGCCTGTATTTTAAATACAAAGGCTGAGAACCTGGGATCAAAAGCGTCTATTTCCCCAATGTCAGATTTTCTGGGCAATGGCGGTGAGGTTAAATTTAAAAATTCTTTTAAGAAGGGCTCTACCCCGAAATTTGTAAGGGCACTGCCGAAAAACACGGGAGTAAGCATACCCTTTCTAACTTCTTTCATATTAAATTTATCTCCAGCTATATCCAAAAGTTCTATATCTTCCTGAAGCTTTTTGTGGAGAGGTTCTCCTAGAAGATCCTTAAATACGGCATCTTCCACCGTACCTTCTACAGATGTTACTGCAGTTTGACCATGATTGCCTCCATTGAAAACTTCTATTAAATTTTTTTTTCTGTCATATATACCTTTAAAATCTTTACCGGATCCTATGGGCCAGTTCATTGGGTAAGATTTTATACCAAGTACATTTTCTATGTCCTCCATTAGTTCAAAAGGATCTTTGCTTTCTCTATCCATCTTATTTATGAATGTAAATATGGGAATTCCTCTCAAACTGCATACATTAAAAAGTTTTTTAGTCTGGGCTTCAACTCCCTTTGCAGCATCAATAACCATTACAGCACTGTCTGCGGCCATTAAAGTTCTATATGTATCCTCACTAAAATCCTGATGTCCTGGTGTATCCAGTATATTTATACAGTAATTATCGTAATTGAATTGCATTACCGATGAAGTTACAGAAATTCCTCTCTTTTTCTCAATGTCCATCCAGTCTGATACTGCATGTTTTGTAGCTTTTCTAGCCTTAACTGAACCTGCAAGTCTTATGGCACCACCGTATAATAGCAGCTTTTCAGTAAGGGTTGTTTTACCAGCGTCCGGGTGAGATATTATTGCGAAAGTTCTTCTTTTTTCTATCTCTTTTCTTAAGTCTGCCACTACATTTTCTCTCCTATTCTCTCTATTAGTTAGTTCCATTACTGATTTTAACTTTATTATATATTAATGTCAACTTCAGATAAATATAGTGTTGACAAGTGTATTTTAAAAACAAATTAGTTTTTCATGGTGTACAAATAATAATTATTAACATAAATAGGTTTTCTATTTTTGTAGTAGAATATATTTAAAGGTTTTTCAAATAATATTTTAGCCTTGTCCAATATAAAATCTGACAATTTTACAGTTACATATGCCAAAATCATACCGGCAATTATGTCTATTACCCAGTGAATTTCAAGATACAGGGTTGAATATATTACGCTCAGGCAAAAAAATCCAAAGATAAATTTGAATATTTTATTTCTTTCCCTAAGTGCCAATAAGAACATGGCAAAGCATATAGATGTATGCATAGAAGGAAAACAATTGAGTGTAATTCCAGCAGCAGCTTTAGAACTTAAGTGTCTGGCCAGTCCATCAGGTTGTCCAAGTACATACCATACCTCTTGCAGGTGAAAGGTAAGGTAAAATGGAGTTATCAAGAATATTTGCAGAACATGGGCGGATAATGTATAACGAAGCATCTTTTTTAAATCCATAATTAATGCAGATCTGTATAATGCCAATAGAACGGGAAGTACAAAACCATTGTTGTATACTATTCTGAAGAACCAGGTTAGAGTTTCTGATTTGTATACTCTTGCAAAACTTCCGTCATTAAAAGGTATACTGCTGAAAATGGGATTTAGATTTACTATTATATCTTTTTTAATCTGCCATCGTAACATTTTACCCCAGAATCCATATCCATGTTTATTTATATAAAATATAAACAGGAAAAAAACAGTACATATTAATAGAAATGGAATTAATTTAACATCGTGTCTAATGTCTTTATAAACAGTAAAACATATTAAAGCAAGCATAAATAAATATATTTTGCTGGTTAGACTGATGGATGAATAAGGTGCTATGTGCAGGGCTCTGTGTAAAAAAAATAAACCTATAAGCACAAAATAGTACCTTTTTAATAGTTCCAGAAGTTCTAGGCATATATATTTTGCTCTTCTCCATATTTTTTTTTCTACTAATTTTTGCATAAAATTATAACCTCCCTATGTACAAGATAAATTATATCATGAGTAAAACAGTAAGTATATAAGATATTCGCATATACTTACTGTTTTTTAAAGTACATAGAGAGGTTGGTGAAAATCATAAAAAATTGTAAATTTATGTGTGTTTTTTCCTGGTAACTAATAGATCCAATGTAAAGACAGAGATAC
The DNA here is from genome assembly GCF_900184915.1 of Clostridium sp. HV4-5-A1G. NCBI lineage: Bacteria > Bacillati > Bacillota > Clostridia > Eubacteriales > Clostridiaceae > Clostridium > Clostridium sp. HV4-5-A1G. Next base: position 4,318 of record NZ_FXYI02000104.1, read on the forward strand.
ATATTAAAAGCAAAATGTTTATAGATATTGCTCCTATTCTTAACATTAATCCTATGAAAAATAATATAACTATAAGATTACAAAGCCATTTGAAAAATGTCATTGTTTCCTCCTCTTAAATCTATTATTCAATATATATTATTACCCTTATTGAGCAAAGTTATTATAAAATAAAATTGTACCCATACATTTTGACTTTTTTGTAAACAAAAATATAATAGTACTAACTTATAATTAGAGAAAGGATTGACCGTAATGGAACAAAAAAAATTAAGCATTAGTGATCTAAAAGTTCGAGATATCATTCAAGTAGCACTTATGGCAGCGGTAACCTATATTGCTACAGCTGTAATCAATATACCGACAGGAGTTGTGTTTAGGGGAGTCGTACATCTGGGAGACAGCATGGTACTTTTAGCAGCAGTACTTTTGGGAAGAAAAAAAGGTTTTTTTTCAGCTGCTATAGGAATGAGTTTATTTGATATTCTTTCACCTTATGCTATTTGGGCGCCCTTTACTTTTTTTATAAAGGGTATTATGGCGTGGATTGCGGCAGCAATTGCCTATAGAGGAAAATATAATGGGGAAAAGCTGTGGAATAATGTACTAGCATTTGCTATGGCTTGCGTCTGGATGATAGCAGCGTATTATACAGCCGGAGTTTTAATGATGCATTACATAACCAATATAGGTTTCTCCCAGGCACTTGTATTATCAGCGGCAGAAATTCCGGGAAATATTGCACAGAGCATTGTGGGAATGGCTATAGCACTTCCACTGGCAAAAGTTTTAAAAAGAGTAAATTTGGTAAAATAGAAATGTTGGGAATTATGCAGCTAAGTTGCTGACGGTAAATAAGTAAAAGAGAGGATAAACCTCTCTTTATTTATCTTCTCATTCTGTTTTTCTCCGCTTTTCTCTTCTTTCTACATTCTGGGCATCTTACAGGGTCATTTTCAAATCCTTTTTCTTTATAAAATTCCTGTTCACCTTCAGTAAACACGAATTCCTTTCCACAGTCCTTACATATGATTGTCTTATCTGCCATTTAAATAAACCTCCTTAACCAGGACTAATTTTATTCTTGATAATCTACCTCCTAGGGTTAAGGAGAATATAGTACCTTGAAAAAATTTGACCTAATATACATAAATTATAATTAGAGTAAAACTCTATTCACATTATACCATATTCTAATAAAAAAGCAATGTTTTAGAAGAATATTGCTTTCCCCAATTTATTGATATAACTGAAATACAGAATATATAGCAGTAAGAGTCATTTGGAATTTTAACAAGAGTAATATATAATAAAAAATAAAAGGCATATGTTAAAATTGAGGTTGTTTTTATGGATATAAAAAAATTTCTTAGTTTGTTGAAAAGATCAGAAGGACCTAAATTGGATTTTAAACAGTGCATAAATGTTGAAAATGATAGTGGAAGAAAAGAACTGGCCAAGGATATATGTGCTATAGCTAATTCTAGAGGGGGTAGGGGCTACCTCATAATAGGAATTGAAGATAAAACAAAAAGAATACTTGGTGTTGATAAAATAAATTTTAGCGAGGAAAAAATACAACAGATAATTAGTTCTAGAATTGATCCTCCAATACCGGTGTCACTCCAAATCCTAAAGTATAATAACAAAAATATAGCTGTTATAAATATATATAACAGTCCCCAAAGACCCTACCAGATGAGAGACAATGGAGCTTTTTATATAAGAAGAGGCTCAACTAATGATACTATGCGCAAACAGGAAATAATCTCTGCTCTTCAGGAAAATCTAATTATAGATGTGGAACTTTGTCCAATACCCCACAGTGATTTGAACTGCATAGATGATAACATAGTACGCAGATATTTTTTATCCCAGGGAATAGAGATTATTGATGACAATAAAATAGAGTTAATGGAGAACGCTTCAATAATATATATGGACAAAAATTCGGGGAAATATATGGCCACCTTGGGTGGGCTGCTGGTATTCTCCAGAGTTAATAATATATGTGTGCCCCATAACATGATAAAAATAGTCAATAAGGTTAATAAAAATTTTAAATCCGTTGTTGTAATTCAAGGGGATTTGCTCTCTATGATGGACAAAGCAGAGGAGACAGTTAAGGAGATTATAAATGTGAAATCATATCCTGTGGAAGCGGTAAATGAAGGAATAAGAGAAGCTATAGTGTATAGAGATTATTCGGATTTTTCCAGGGGAATAGAGGTTGTGTTAGGGTATAATAGCATGGTGGTAACCAGTCCGGGTATTTTAATAAATAGAAGGAATGCAAATTTTTATAATTATTTAAATAGGAATATGTGGATATATGAAAAGATAATAGCTCTTGATACTAAAGAGAGATCTGTGAATATTTCATCTGGTTTTAATAGAATGCGGAAAAAGTTTAAAAATAAGGGAAAGGTTAAATTTATAAATTCTATGAAGAATTATAATTTTAAAGTAATTTATCCCGGCATTAAAAATTTCAAATGATGTGAGGTGGTAATGCAAAAAATGTAGTGATTTTTATTATAAATTATTATATAGCTGTTGAAAAAATATTCTGAACATTATATAATCTATGTATAAGGATGGCACCTAAATATTAAATTAAGGGGTGATAGAAATGATTCATGTGTTTTGCAGCAAAAGAGGTTCAGGAAAAACAAAAGAGCTGATTAATTTGGCTAATGAAAAAGCAAATATAGGAAGGGGGCATATTGTTTATGTAGATGATGACAAACGACCGTCATTTCAATTAAACAGGGAAATAAGGTTTATAGCTACAAGTGATTTTAAATTAAAAAAGATGGAAACTTTTTATGGTTTTTTGTGCGGCATACTTTCAGAGGACTATGATATTGATACAATCTTTGTTGATGGGTTGTTTAATATTATAGATGGGAATCTTGAAGATATGTCGCATTTGTTTTATAATATTGAAAAATTATCGGCAGAATATAGAGTGAATTTTTATATAAGCATAAATGAAGAAGAGGAAAAAATACCAGAATTTATTATGAAGTATGTGGCCTAATTGAGCTGCTTATTGATGCGAAAACAATTTAATCTTTATAATATACTTAAGACTGGAAAGGTTTCCAGTCTTAATATTTTATCTGACAAATATCATTGCTATTGTCTCTAATTTTTTGAAATCATCAGGTGATAAATAATGCCAATGTTGTAAAATTGCAATATCTGGGTAAAATATTGAAAAAGATAAGCTTTGAATATATACTATACATTATAACAGCTGTACTTATTATTTGAAAGGTTGTGATTTTGATTGACTAATGTTTATGACATATTATTAGAACGTGGTTACATAAAACAAACTACTCATGAAGAAGAGATAAGAGAATTATTGGGAAGAGAAAAAATAACGTTTTATATAGGATTTGATCCTACCGCAGATAGCCTTCATGTAGGACATTTTTTACAGATGATGGTTATGTCTTATATGCAAAAAGCAGGGCATAGACCTATAGCTCTGCTTGGTGGAGGCACAGGTATGGTGGGCGATCCAACCGGCAAAACTGATATGAGAAAAATGTTGACTCCTGAACAGATACAACATAACGTTGAATGCTTTAAAAAACAATTTTCAAGACTTATAGATTTAAAAGACGGAAAGGCCATTATAGAGAACAATGCCAAATGGCTCTTGAATCTGAACTATATAAATTTTTTAAGAGAGGTAGGAGTTCATTTTTCTGTAAATAAAATGCTTACAGCGGAATGTTTTAAACAGAGGCTTCAAAAGGGACTGTCTTTTCTTGAATTCAATTATATGTTAATGCAGGCTTATGATTTTTTAGAATTAAACAGAAGGTACAATTGTGTACTTCAGTTTGGAGGAGATGATCAGTGGTCAAATATTATTGCAGGAGTAGATCTGATTAGAAGAAAAGAGCATAAACCTGCTTATGGAATGACATTTACGCTTTTGACTAAAAGCGATGGCAAGAAAATGGGTAAAACTGAAGGTGGAGCACTTTGGTTAGACAAGGAAAAAACATCACCTTATGATTTCTATCAGTATTGGAGAAATATAGATGATGCTGATGTTGAAAAATGCTTGACGCTTTTAACTTTCCTTCCAATGGATCAAGTTAAAAGACTTGGAGCACTTCCTGGAGAGAAGATAAATGAAGCTAAAAAAACTTTGGCCTATGAAGTTACTAAGCTTGTACATGGAAAGGATGAGGCTGAAAAAGCTAAAAAGGCTTCAGAGACATTGTTTGTTGGTGGTCATGATATGGGAAATATACCTACAGTGGAAACAACTAAAAATTCTTTAGGGTGTTCTATAGTGGAATTTTTAGTTGAACTGCACATATTGCCATCTAAAAGTGAGGCCAGGAGACTTATAAATCAGAATGGTCTGACTGTAAATGATAAGAAAGTCGGGGATCCTAATTTTATTGTTACAGAAGATGACTTTAAAAATGGATATATGCTTGTAAGGAAAGGTAAGAAAAATTATAATAGAATTGCACTTAAATAAATAGGATATAACTTATCCAGGACAGCTGTTTTAATAGATTTGTAAATCATATTAAACAAATTTTGTCCTGGATGAGCCTTTAAATATTATGTTTCCACATTATTATGGCATCTTCTTTATTGTCCATATAATATGACTTTCTTATACCTTCTTCTACAAATCCATATTTTTTATAGAGATTTTGAGCAATTAGGTTGGACTTTCTTACTTCTAAAGTCATGCTGGTTATGAGTTCAATTTTACATATTTCTATGAGTGCATCTAGCAGAGCACTTCCAATACCAAATCCCCTGTATTCAGGATGGACTGCTATATTTGTTATGTGTCCTTCATCTAATATATGCCACATACCTGCATACCCCATTAGTATGTCAAGTTTTTTAGCAACTACGTATTTAGCAAGGGTATTGCTTTTAATTTCTCTTTCAAGAGATTCCCTTGACCAGGGTGTGGGAAAACACATATTGTTTATTGCAAGTACGCTGTCAATATATTCTGGCTTTAAAGGACATATTTCCACATCAATCATTTTTAAAAGACCCCAATTTTTTTTCATATTCTCTTTCTGCCTGGGATTTTCTCAAATAGAAAGGGGCAAATTTGTAAAGATCATCTTGTAGACCAGAAATTAAGAGCTTTAACCCTAGTTCGCCTAAGGAAGAGGCTTTTACTAAGTTTAAGTGCACAGGTGCAAAATGAGAATCTTTTACCTCTGAAGTTAATTTCTCCTTAAATTTTGGTATGGCGTCTCCTATAAAGTATATAGGTTTATTATGGCGATTTAGCAGATCAATTAGATCATCAATGGAGATAATCATATATCTGCTCATAATATTTAAATTATCATTGACAAAGTTATAAATTGCAGTGTATACATTTCCTCTGAGAGCGTCCAGTATTGGGCATATAATACCTGGAGTATAGCATAAATTATAGGCTAGAGCATCTAGAGAAGATACCCCAATAAAAGGTTTTCCCGTACCCTGGCTTAGTCCCTTGATTACAGCGGCTCCAATTCTGAGACCTGTGAAGGAACCAGGCCCTTTGGAAACAACAAATCCATCTAAGGAGTTTATGTCTATGTTTAAGTCTTTCAAAAGTCTATCTATTATAGGCATTAGAACTGTAGAATGTTGTTTCTTATAATTAAAAGTAATTTCACCAAATAGTTTATATTCATCCAGTATAGCACATGTTGCTGATTCGGTAGAAGAATCCAAACTTAAAATTTTCATATTTCTATTTTAACTCCTTTATATAATTATATCTATTTCCATGGTATTTTATTATTATTTTTCTGAAGTCAAGACCTTTTTCTGGCATCTTATAAATACTTACCCATATACATTCTTCTGGTATTAGTTCTTTAATATAATCAGCCCATTCTATAACACTTACAGCAGAACTGAAAATATATTCATCAAATCCTATAGATGATATTTCGTCTATATCGTTCACCCTGTACACGTCAAAATGAAAGAGTTTTAGTCTTCCCTCATATTCATTTACTATAGTAAAAGTTGGGCTTGTTATAGTGGTGTTTATTTTAAGACCCGATGCTATACCTTTGGTAAAGTAGGTTTTACCAGTGCCAAGATCACCTTTAAGACAGATTATGTCACCGGCATTCAATAAATTTCCCAATCTTTTTCCCAAATCCATGGTATCTTCCACACTTTTTGAAACGTATTCCAATTATTTCATCTCCCGAGTATCTTTCTTCTTACAAGAAGCTGCTATATATTTTTTAGAAGAATGTGAGGAAATATATATAACTTCTTTTAAATAATTTAGTGCATTAGAACATATAAAATTTTCAAGTGCCATATTATCCATTATACTAAAAGCTTTCACAGAAGATAAGCCCTTTCTGTAAGGTCTATCTTCCGTAAGTGCCTGATATATATCACATACCGCCATAATTCTGGATTCTTCAGATAGATCATCCGACTTTAAACCACGCGGATATCCCTTGCCGTTTAATTTTTCATGGTGATTTGATGCCCACTCGCTTATGTTGGGTATATCCTCTATTCTGTCTAAAATTATTTTGGTGTAATAAGCATGGGATTTTATTATATTAAATTCCTCATCTGTCAAAGAATCGTTTTTATCCAATATGTATAGGGGAATAGCTAACTTACCTATATCGTGAAGAAGACCTGCAATTTTCATCTCACGACATTTTTCTACAGGATATCCAATGTGTTTTGAGACCCTGTAGGCTAAACTTGCTATACCCTTGGAGTGAGTTGCAGTAAATTTACTTTTATTATCTATTATATTTGCAAATATCATGGATATATCCTCAAATTCATCTATGCCCATAAACATGTTTAGGTTTGGATGCATTTTATCTAATATGAAACTGGCAAAAGATATGTTTTGAAGATTTAACCAGAATATATCGTGCATTGCACTCTTTAAAAAAGCACTTACGATTGTTTCGGAGAAAATTTTGTTGCAATTATTTTTAACCCATTTTATAATATTATCCTTTTGTTGAAAGTTAGACAAATTTTCATTATATAATATTTCTATTAAATCGGAGATTCTTATTACTTGACTTTCTATGGGAATTTCATTTTCAGATAATTTCATAGGTCCACTGCCATTAAAATTTTCATGATGATATAATATTATAGTGGACAGATCCTTGAATATGGGAAAGTGTTCTGTTATTTTAGCTCCAATTTTACAGTGCTCTTTTATAAAAAGATTGGCAGAGTGGCTTTTGTCATAAAGAAAGTTTGCTGCCCCTATATCATGCAATAATGCTGATACGTAGATTCTATCTTTGCATTTTTGGTCTAGATTTATTTGATTTGCAATTTCAAGTGCTATGTATGTAGTTCTCTGGGAATGATGCATGAACTTATGATCGGAATAATTTACATTAGTTATATTTTCAATAATAGGATCATTTCCCGGAAAATTGTTATAATTGGAGCTTATCTGGGCTAAATCAAGAGCTATTGCCATAGATCTTATTGTTTTATCGATACTAACTTTCATGGTTAAACCTCCATTTAGTGGTATATTAACTATATATAATTCTATCACAATAAAATGATCTGATAAACATATTATAGTTAAGCACATAAAGAGTGATTTATGAATTATAAAAGTAATTTGCAATGTTAGATCACTTTATGTAAAATATATTTGTTATTATCTAATTTATCCGAACTTGAGAATCACTTGATCAAGGTACTACTATTTTATTTTAAAATGTAGGGAGAAAGGTGAAAAACTTGAAAAGATTAGTAAGTTTAATTATGCTTTTTTTGATAATATTTTTTGCATCCTGTAGTGGCAAGAATTATAATGAAACAGATAAAAGTGTTAATAAATTGGCTGTGAGAAAAGATGTGGAATTAAATATAGTAACTACTGACAAACTTTTGTACAATATGGTAAAATCCATAGTTAAAGATAGACATGTAGTTGAATACATGTTTAATAATAGGTCAGGTGAAATGAATTTTAAATTTACAGAAGATAGTGTAAACAATATATCTAAAAAAGATCTCTTTTTTTACGTAGGAGCAGGTTTTGAACCTTGGATAGATAGTTTTGTAGATAAATTAAATAAGAACAAAGTTGGAGTAACTAACGTTTCTAGAGGAGTGCAGCTTTTAACTTATAATAAAACAGTAAAATATGATGGCAGGATTTTAAAGTATAATCCATATTATTTTACTAATATTGATAATTATAGAATAATGCTTATGAATATAAAAAATGCACTTCAAGATAAGGATCCACAGAATAGGGATATTTATGAGAAGAACTTTTCTGAAGCATTGAAGAATCTTAATAGTTATAAAAATGATTTAAAATCTGTAGATGATCAACTGAGTGACTATAATTTTATTGTGGCTGAAGATCAACTGAGCTATTTTGTAAAATACAACAATTTAAATGCTCTGGAGATAAATCCCGGGGAAAATGGCAGTATAATTCCCAAAGATCCAGATGAAAAGCAAAGTTTAGAGCAAAAATTAAAAAATAGTAATATAATATTTTTATATAATGATGAAGCTATATTAAAAGATAATGCTGAAATATTGAAAGATTATAATATAAAGGCGGTAAAAATAGAAATTTATGACGGAGATCTTACATATGAAGATACTCTCAAATACAATATTAAAAATTTGGGAAATATTTATAAGAGATAAAAAACTTGCAATTTACTATTTTATATTATAT